>DATISX010000127.1:0-21431 GCA_035468275.1 Salegentibacter sp. | reverse complement strand
CTTAATCTCCATTATTTTGAGAAGATACTCGTGCTTATTTATTTGAGTAGAATTCTCAAATATGCTTCATAAGAAAAATTGATCTTACTAAAAAGAAATACCCACTAGTGGGTATTGCGTCGATATATAAGCCGATATACTTTTACACCTCCATACATAAATTATTTTTTCTAATTCAAAAGGGCATTTTTCTGAATAAGGTGGTGTAAAGAGAACGATTTGGCTACCTCGGTGAAATTATTAACCAACTCATATTAAAATGAAAGCAAAACTTGTGGTTTTAATTGTGTTTGCAATTTTTCTCAGCTCAGGAAATATTCAGGCTCAGGAACCTGTTTCACAAGAAAAAAATACACCACAGGAAAAAAAACTACGCCCTTTCAGGATAGGCGCTAAAGTCGGTTTTCCAAACATTATAGGAGGAAACCTGGAATATGTCACCCCTCTTCTGAATAATAAACTGGCGGTTAACCTGGATTATTCCCTGGTAAAAGCTGATTGGCTGGCACCAGAGGAAGAAGGCCAAAACGACGCTGAAAGTGATGACTTGGATTTCACCTATTTAGAAGGCGGACTTAATTACTATTTCTTCAAACCCGGCAGAGGTTTATATGGAGGAGTAAGCTATGGAAATATAAAAATTAAAGGAACACTCTATAACCAAGATTCCAGAGACATTGTAGATGCTTCACATGGTTCTTTTAATATAAAGCTGGGAGCAAAACTGGGCGGTTTAATTTATTTCAGGCCGGAGGTGGGCTATGCATTTTCCGCCTTGCCAAACTACATAGAAGGCACAACAGTTTATGATGATGGTAGCAGGGAAAACGCAAGGGTGGAATTTGATGATGAAACACCGCCTTATAATATATTATTCTCCGGACTTATAGCCAATATAGGAATTGGCTTTGCTTTTTAATACAATCAAACTTTCCATTAATTAACACCGATAAACATGAAAACCCCAAACATCTTTTACCTTATTTTAATCTGTTTTACCCTCTTTTCCTGTGGATCTGAGGATGATACTCCTGCGAACAATCCTGAGTTGCAGGCTGAATTACAAGGAGTATGGCTTTACGAAGGTTTAACATTTGATGGCACTTTTGAATCGTTTCCAGAAGCAGAAGTTCACTACGATTTCAAACCTGGCGGAATCTTGGATGTTATTTATGAAGAAGGCACCGAATCCGGCACATATCAAATTAATGGAGATGATTTAACCATAAAGATGGACGGTGAAAATGTTATCTACGCGATAGTAGAATTAACCGCTACCGAATTGGTTTTATTCACTGAGGCCGAGGTAAATGAAGAGCCAGGCCTGGACGAGGTTACATTTCATTTTTCACGTGATTAGCATTTAGTTAATTTTAGCTTTATTAAAACCGGGATCATTCATTCCGGTTTTTTTATCTCAAATTCTTCCCATACTTCAAATTGTAAAATTGCAAAAGTAATTTTAATTAATTGATTATCAATTAATTGTAGATTAAATTTTAATTTAAACTGAGCCTGTTCTTTTAAAAACCCCCACACTAATTATTACAGAAGAAACTTTATATATTCTGCATAATTGAAAATTTCAATTTCTAAAAAATACCCACAAAAGGGTATTGTATTAAAAATTAAGTCAATATATTTTTACACTTCCCTACATGAGTTGATTTTTCCAAGTCAACATTGCATTTTTTCTGTTTAAGGATAGATACATAAAGGAAAGTCAATTCGCAGGCTATAACTTTTAAATTTTCAAACCAACCAATATAAATGATGAAAACAAGATTAAAAATTCTAATTGTGTTTGCGGTTATTCAAACATAGAATCGGCTTTGCCTTTTAAAGAGAATGAATTAACACCGATAAATATAAAAATCACTAACCGCTTTTTACCTCTGAATGAAGTTGTTTTTTTACTCTTCATGAGATTAATTTAAAACTATAGAAATGAAAAAATTTAGCCTAATTATTTTAAGCCTGTTTTTATTTATTAGCTGTGCCACCGATGATGATATTGTAGATAACAATCAACCGGCGGATCCCACTGCTGTGACCGGAGTTTTTTTAGATTCTGAAGTAGAAGGGCTTACCTATACCACCCCCACCCAATCGGGCATCACAAATTCCGAAGGGGAATTTAAATATGTGGAAGGAGAGGAGATCCTCTTTTCAGTAGGGAATATTGAAATAGGAAGTGCTGAGGCTTCTGAAGTAATGACACCGGTGACAATCGCCAGTACTACAGATGCCACCGTTTCTTCGCAGGAAGTGATGAACATTGCAGCATTTTTACAAACTCTTGATTCAGATAATGATCCGTCCAACGGAATCACCATTGAAGCAGCGACTGTAGATGCCATAAGTACCGGTAGTATAGACTTTACAGCTTCCATTATTGAAATTTTAGGGGAAATCACCGCAGAAGTGAATCTCGCAACCGGGTCAAACCTTGTTCCCGTATATCCACAGGATGCTGCCGTGCATTTAGCTGAAACCCTGGAAGAAGAATTTGTTGCCGATGACTGGGTTTTTATGTACTTTATTCCTACCATTGAAAGCTGGACTTCCTATCCCCGAACCAGTTTGCAATGGATCCATGAAACCGACGCGAACGGGAAACTAGTGAAATCCTATATGTATGAGAAATATCCTAACCGGGTACTTTCCGAATACACCTATTTGACATTTAATGAATTTGATCAACCTACCAGCTATGAGCAGGAATTCTTTTATAAGAATGGGCAGGGTTCACAAGTTTCAAATCGGGAAGTTGTTTATTCTGAAGATCACCGCATCGAAGGCCTGCAGTATTATAATACAGATGGAACAAAGGGAAACCGTATAGATTTTGTTTCGTATAATGAGTACAACAGAGTAACAGAATCCCTTCATTATGACAAAGACGACAATTTCCTGGTGAGGGAAGTATACGTTTCCAGTGAAGCGGGAAACAACCTGACCAAAATACGCTATAGCAGCATGAGTGGAAATGATGAAGCAAATATTTTGGAAAGTAATTCCTATACATATACTTCGTTTGGGGATTTGAAAACCAGAACAGTCAATCATCAGACTTATGGACTTCAGGAATATAAGTACAGCTATCGCGAGGATAATACCCTTGAAGAAAGCACAAGAACATCTGTGGATCTTCATGGTAGAGACAGAACAGATCATCATTATTATGATGAAAAGGAATTAACCTCCCGCCTGGTTATTACAGTTGGAGATTATGTAAGTGATTATGTTGAATTCTATGATAATGGGGATCCAAAGAAGGCCGAAACCTACTATAAAGGCTTTCTTTATGAGATCGTAGAATGGAGTGAAGATGGTTCTTCGGTCTGGACCACTATTGATGAAGAAGATGGCACCTATAAGATTGAATATAAAGATGCTGATGGCACAATTACTAATACAGAGTATTTTACGGCTGAGGGCAATATGATATCTGAGAGTACTTTGGCAGGAACCACATGGGATATTCTCTATTTACATACCGATACAATTACCTGGAATGCAGATGTTACTTTTTATGAGGACGGCACTGCATTTTATACAGAACCGGCAGCTCCTGGGGTTTACGATATGTGGGGCACCTGGTCTTTGGATGGGAATATTTTAACCTACGATATGGATGGAGAAAATGACGATCCCTTATATTATGTACTCACCGGAACAATAAGTGGAAATAATATGAGCGGCACCTACACCTTTGGAGAAAGAAACCCGGAATGGGTTGCAGTAAAAAAAGAATAAATGAAAAATAAGTGCCATTATTAGTCCTTTACTGTGTTAAGACGGTTGATGCTTATGGCTTAAATCTCATCTAAATAATTCAAAAACCAAAATAAAAAACCGGAATCAGGGATTCCAGTTTTTTTTATCTTAAATTTTCTTCCGAAAAAACTTGACTTAGACATAAGAAAGCTTCAAAGAATTATCGTTTAAAACTTTCCTAATCAGGCAAGTTAAATTTATATTTGCGGCTATGTTTCAGATTAAAAAGACCATAGTTTCAGAAGAAATCATCAATAAGGATTTTGTGTGTAATCTTTCGGCTTGTAAAGGAGCCTGCTGCGTAGATGGCGATGCCGGCGCACCGGTAGAGCCTGAAGAGCGTGCAATTATGGAAGAAATTTACCCGAAGGTAAAACCTTTCCTCCGCCCGGAGGGCATAGAAGCAATCGAGACCCAGGGAACTTATATAACCACGGAAAACGGCGAAATAGAAACTCCGCTAATTGATGGAGCCGATTGTGCGTATGTCACATTTGATCAAAAAGGAACAGCCCTGTGTGGTATTGAAGAAGCTTACAATAACGGTCTCATTAACTTTAAAAAACCTATTTCCTGCCACCTTTACCCTGTAAGAGTACAGGAATATTCCAGTTTTTCTGCGGTAAACTATCATCAGTGGTATATCTGTGATGATGCCTGTAGCCTGGGAAAAGAACTTCAGGTGCCGGTTTACAAATTCACAAAAGATGCCCTGATCAGAAAATTTGGGGAGGACTGGTATAAGGAACTCGAAGAAACAGCACAGAAACTTCAGAAAGAAAAATAAGCCTTAAACTTCTATTTTTCAGATATATATTTCTTTAATTCTAAGATATTTTATATCTTCCATAGTCTAAACCGCCCTTCCGGTTTAAACCTGCATACCCTAATGCCGGTAATTTATAACAGCCCCTTTTAAAAAACAGGAGAAACTCCTAAACTTATTTTTAATCATAAAACCAAAAAGCGATGAAAAAATTAATCCTTTCAATGCTAAGTGTGCTGTTATTTGCATTTTCAGCAGAAGCGCAATTTTTAAAAAATCTGAAAAAGAAAGTTGAGCAAAGAGTGGAGAATAAAGTAACAGAAAATATCGCCAACAAAGCAGCAAATGAAGCCGACAAGTCTCTCAACAAAATGTGGGAAACCAAACTGAAAAACATGCCTGTTCCCATGGGCGCAAACCGCGTTGATATAAGTGAAGTTCCGGATACTTATTCTTTTGACTGGGCTTACCAGATGGAAATGCAAACCAGCGAAGGAACTATGAATATGGTTTACCATTTAAAACAAAACGCTCCCTATTTTGGTATCAATTTAAAAGAAGTCGGGGATATGTTCATGGTTCTCGATAACGAAAACGATCTAAGTATCATGTATTTTAACTCCGAAGAAAATAAATTTCTAAGTGCTACAAAACTGGAACCTGAAGATCTCGCTGAAGATAATGCAGAATACTATGAAGATTTCTCCATAGAGGAAATTGAAGGAAAAAACATTCTGGGCTATAATTGTAAAGGATACAAAGCCGAGAACGATGAACATATTTTCAAGTTTTACATCACTAAAGATGCTCCTGTAAATTTCACAGTAATGCAACAGTCTAAAGACTCCAAGGTACCAAAAGGCTTTAATGCCGATTGGCTTAAGGACGGAAAAGGTCTCATGATGGAAATGCAAATGGAAGACAAGAAAGATCCTGGGAAAAACGCAAAAATGCTTTGCACCTCACTTGAACGCAAATCCCTAAGCCTCAATAAAAACGAATATAATAGTCTGTAAATTTATCGGCCATTCAAAAATAAAACCGGCAACTATTTAACTGCCGGTTTTCTTGTTTCTCATTTTCAGCAAGCTGAGTTATCAACATTATATTAATGTTCTGATTTATAGACTATTAACGCTTTTGTGGGGTTTAAATCCCCTAAAACTGTAAATACCTGATGTTGAAAACTTTGTTGAAAACCTTTATCGGTTACTCCTTTGATTTCCAAAACATTTTGCCATATTTGCGTGGAACCTCGAAATAACCAAAAAAGGTTCGTCAAAAAATATGTCAAAACCCCTACAGGAAACCACAATGAAAGACGATAAAAATCGTTTCGTCATCTTCCCTGTTAAACACCACGATATTTGGGATTGGTATAAGAAGATGGAGTCCAGGTTTTGGACAACTCATACCGATATTGCCGACCATAAACTGGAAATTAAAGAACAAAAATTAAGCACTAACGAAGTTCATTTTCTAAGAACTCTTATGGCTTTTCTCGCAGGTTCTCAGGAAATTTCTACCCGAAATATCACGCGAACTTTAAAACTTACCGGAAATATCCCCGAAGCAAACTTTTGTTTCGATCTTCAGGCAGTTTCAGAAAATGTTCATCGAGAGAGCTTTTCTTTGCTCAGCCGGGCCTTTTTAAACCGCCCAAAAACCGAAGAAAGACTTTTTGCAGAAATTAATCCGCAGTTAAAACTTGTAGAAACCAGCATTCAAAGATGGAATCCGGAAAGCTCTACATCCAGGGCCTTAATTGTTTCATCCGCCCTTAACGCCATATTTTTTCCGGCAGCGCTTTCCACACTTTTATGGTTAAAAAAACGCAAGGATCTATCAGACCTTAATTATTATTGCGACCTCATTTCACGCGATAAGGCCTATCACCGCGATCTTGCAATAAATCTTTATTCAGAGAAAATAAAAAAGGAGATTTCTTCGGAAAAAATAAGGGAAATCATTCTTGATACTCAGCATTTAATAGGTGATTTTTTAATGGAGAGTTTACCCGTCAGTCTTATAGGCATGCCGGTAGAACATATGGAACAATATCTGAAATTGCTAAGTGACGATCTTTTTGAAAAACTGGAGTGTCCTAAAGATGCTGAAACCACCCCAACCGAAACAGAATATCGCCTCAGCCTGGCAGAACAACGTGCCGGCGCCTTTCAGCAGGCCGGAAGAAAAAATATCGATAAAGATTCTGATAAAATCAGTTCTGAAACTGATTTGTAAAGCTCAAAAACGCTATGACCCCCGACGTGGCGTTTTTTGAGCTTTTATTTAATAACACCACACCTTTCCTCAATTCGTTTTAAAATAACCGATATTTCCTCCACTGGAAGTCTTCGGAATTATTATTTTTGACTTGATTACGCTCCCCGCGTAGCCTTAACGCAATTATTATGATGAACTGGGAACAACTCCTATCCTTAAAACGCTTCGGAGACACTAATAAACGCCTTAGAAAAGAACAAAATGAAACCCGGCTAGGCTTCGAAGTAGACTACGACCGAATAATCTTCTCTTCTCCCTTTAGAAGTTTACAGGATAAAACGCAGGTGATTCCTCTTTCAAAAACCGATTTTGTTCATACCCGATTAACTCACAGTTTGGAAGTTTCAGTAGTAGGACGATCGTTGGGTCGATTGGCTGGTCAAAAAATTCTGGAAAAACATCCTCACCTGGAAACCATTCACGGCTATAAAATGAATGATTTCGGGGCGATCGTAGCTGCGGCAGCATTGGCACACGATATTGGGAATCCTCCTTTTGGGCATTCAGGAGAAAAAGCCATTGGTGAGTATTTCAGTCATGGAAAGGGGAAACGCTTCAAAGAACAACTTTCAGAAAAAGAATATCGGGATCTGGTAAAATTTGAAGGAAATGCCAATGGTTTCAAGATCCTTACGGAAACAAGACCCGGAATTCAGGGAGGGCTTCGGCTATCTTATGCAACCCTAGGGGCCTTTACAAAATATCCTAAAGAATCCCTTCCGCATCAACCCACTCCCAATATTGCCGATAAAAAATTCGGTTTCTTTCAACTACAAAGAGAGAGTTTTAAAGAAGTAGCAAAAGAATTAGGACTTGTCGAAACAGGGAAAGAGGGTAATTTTGGATTTGCAAGACATCCTTTGGCTTTTCTTGTTGAAGCTGCCGATGATATTTGCTATACCATAATCGATTTTGAAGACGGAATCAACCTGGGACTTATAGATGAGGATTACGCGTTGGAATATCTTATAAAGCTGGTTAAAAACAATATCAACACCAAAAAATATCACACCCTCCAAAATACTTCAGACAGGCTCGCATACTTGAGGGCCCTTGCAATTAACACGCTTATTTCTGAAGCCGTGGAAACCTTTTTACAAAATGAAGAAGCCATTCTTGCCGGAAATTTCCACCATGCTTTATTTGACAAAAGCGGCTATGAAGCCCAGATCAAAGACATTATAAAAATAAGTATCGAACGAATTTACCAAAGTGAGGAAGTAATAAACAAGGAGATTGCCGGATACAAGATGCTTTCGTTTCTACTTGATACTTACAGCAGTGCATTTCTTCCCGCTCCGGAAGAAGAAAATTCCAACTTTAATAAACTCGTATTAAAATCGGTGCCTAAATTACAGCATTTGCAGGAGGAAACTTCAGTCTACAAGATTCTTATGGAGATATGCTCATACACAGCTTCACTTACAGATGGTTTAACGGTGGCCTCTTTTGAAAGATACAAAGGTTTGAGTTTGTAGGCTAAAATTCGTAAATAAAGCCTACACCAAGCAGTTGCTTAAACTGAACCCTGGGACCAGAAGTTTCCAAATCACCATCACCGTTGGTGTCTTCCTTGTATTTTACATCGTCGTCATATCGCAATTGCGTCCCTACGTTAGCTCTTATAAAATTATTCACTTTTAAGTCGGCATTTACCTCCCAGTCTACATCTACATTCCCAAATTTGTTCAGGTAATCTGAATAGAGACTTAAGCGGTTATCCAGTCTCACATTTGTAAAGATCTCTTTGGCAAAATTACTTGTAACCAAAAACCCTATTTCCGTTCTTACACTTTCCCCTTCTTCAATTAAATTTCCCTCCTCGTCATACAGAGCACTTTGGACCCCGAACATCCCTTCATTCGCGAGGCGTTGGTCAAGCACAAAAGTAGATTTTTGGGTTAAGGGCGAAATATAAACATCCAGGGATTCATCCGTACTTGAATACTGCGTACCCACACCTACGAACAAATAACCAGGAGCCATAAATTTAGAGATCGCATTGTCGGTTTCAGGGTATTTATATCCATTCGCGATTTGGGTATTAAAATCGAATTTAGCCGAATAATACCAGTTAGAAATAGAATCTTTTCGGTAACCGAAGGATGAACTTAAGCGAAATTCGTCATCGGTCTTTCGAACCTCCCGGTCCTCCTGCGCATTCAAACCATATTTAAAAGAACCACGGTTTTTCCAGGACAACAATTTCTTTACAAAATTTCGTTCGAAATTTCCGTGAAACAAGGCCGAAATCGAGTTATTTCCACCAGCGTTCCAGTTTATAAAAGCTACTTCATTGAGATTTAGTCCAACCGAATTTCTCTCTTTCCAATATATCATCATCGGAGGTTCGAGCTCAATAGTATCTAACACAAAAGAAAGGGTATCCTGCGCCTGAACCGTATCAATTAACTCAATAGTTTCTGAGGTGTTAATAGTATCGGGCATTCTTTGATAGACCTGTAGGGCAAAGGCATTTAGCGTAAAAAAGCACGCCAAAAGACTTAAAAATTGGATTTTCATTGGATAACTTGGATTCTTCGGATTATTCGGATGCGCTAAAATAAAACATTCAAAGTTGAGATAAAATTACCTCGCTTATATTTTCAACGTTAATTCCGCACTTTTCTTGTAGTTCATCTACACTTCCGTGTTCAATAAATTCATCCATAATTCCTAAACACCTGATATTTAGACTATACCGGTGTTTTGCAGCAAATTCTAAAATCGCACTTCCAAAGCCTCCGGAAACCACCCCGTCTTCAACAGTGATAATACTCTTATATTTTTTTAAAATCTGATGCAGTAAATCCTCATCCAATGGTTTCACAAACAACATATCAAAATGACCTATTTTCTCATTTTGTTCAGCAGAAAGATTTTCGATGGCGAGCTTCGAATTCTGGGTCATATTCCCAATACTTAAAATCGCTATTTCACTTCCTTCTTTCAGACATTTCGCCTTTCCGATTTCAATTTCTGAAAAAGGCTGTTTCCAATCTACCAGTTGCCCCCTACCTCGTGGATACCGAATAACCAGAGGGAAATTAAGCCCCATTTGCGCTGTATAAAGCAGATTCCGAAGATCTATCTCATTGGATGGCGCAGCGATCACCAGGTTTGGAATACACCGCAAAAACGCGATATCAAAAACCCCATGATGGGTTGCTCCATCCTCGCCAACAAGACCGGCACGATCCAGACAGAAAATTACCGGGAGGTTTTGTATCGCAACATCGTGGATCACCTGGTCGTAAGCTCTTTGAAGAAATGTAGAGTAAATGGCGCAAAATACGTGGAAGCCTCTGGTTGCCATCCCCGCGGCTAAAGTGACCGCATGTTGTTCGGCAATTCCCACATCAAACGCCCGCTCCGGAAATGCCTGCATCATAAATTTAAGAGAGCTTCCTGTAGGCATAGCCGGGGTGATCCCGATAACTTTTTCATTCTTTTCAGCAAGTTCAACCAAACTAAGTCCAAAAACATCCTGATATTTTAAGGGAAGGTGGTTGGTATCGTAGGGAAGTAATTCTCCGGTTTCAGGCTGGAATTTTCCCGGGGCGTGATACTTCACCTGGTCTTCTTCCGCCTTTTTTAAGCCTTTGCCTTTGGTTGTCACCACGTGCAGGAACTTTGGGCCTTTTATCTTCTGAAGCTTCTTAAGAATCTTTATCAATCCTGAAGTATCATGCCCGTCAACCGGTCCAAAATACCTGAAATTAAGGGCTTCAATTATATTGTCCTGTTTAGGCTTGTGTCCCACCGTTGCTTTGGTGAGGTATTGTTTTAAAGCACCTACGCTGGGATCAATCCCAATTGCATTGTCATTAAGAACGACCAGCAAATTGGCATCGGTAACCCCGGCATGATTAAGTCCCTCAAAGGCCATCCCGCTGGCTATGGAAGCGTCTCCCACAACAGCGATATGTTGTCTCTCTTTATTTCCTTCCAGTTTTGAAGCAATGGCCATTCCCAATGCTGCTGAGATAGCTGTGGAAGAATGTCCTGTTCCAAAAGTGTCAAAAATACTTTCAGAACGCTTCGGAAATCCGCTGATACCGTCTAATTGTCGGTTAGTGTGGAACTTATCTCGTCGTCCTGTAAGTATTTTGTGGCCGTAAGCCTGATGTCCCACATCCCAAACAAGAAGGTCTTCAGGAGTATTAAAAACGTAGTGCAACGCAATGGTTAGCTCTACCACCCCAAGACTGGCGCCAAGATGACCTTCTTTTGTGGCAACAATCTCAATGATGAATTTACGCAACTCGCTCGCCAGGAAAGAAAGTTCTTCCTGAGACAGCTTGCGAAGATCTTCCGGGCTGTTGATCGTATTTAACAGACTCGTTGCCATAGCGGACAAAGTTAAGTTATGAATTTGTAATTATGGTAAGCATTTTAAACACAAAAGCCTTAATATTTTTATCTTTCGGAAAAATTCCATTAGCATGCTCAGCCCTTTTGACGACGAATATTTTATGCGTAAAGCTCTTGAAGAGGCTGAAGCAGCTTATGAAAAAGGTGAAATCCCTGTAGGAGTAGTGGTGGTGATAAATGACAGAATCATAGCCCGGGGACATAATCTAACCGAAACCCTTAACGATGTCACCGCTCACGCCGAAATGCAGGCCATCACTGCTGCTGCTAGTTTTCTGGGTGGGAAATATCTGCTTAACTGCACAATGTACGTCACTCTAGAACCCTGCCAGATGTGTGCCGGGGCTCTCTATTGGAGTCAGGTTTCGAAACTTGTCTTCGCCGCCGAAGACAACCAGCGCGGTTACCGAATGAACGGGGTGAAACTTCATCCCAAAACACAGGTAAAACAAGGGGTTCTGGCAGAAGAAGCTTCTGCTCTTTTAAAGCGCTTCTTTATAGAAAAAAGAAATCTAAATTGAAAAAGCACCGCCGAGTGGCAGTGCTTTTCAATATAAAATAGAGATTTCTAAACTTTTTTCAGTTCATCTGAAACTTCCCACATATCCTCAAGTTCCTCAAGCGATTTCCCTTTTGTTTCAGGAATATATTTCATCGTAAAGAAAATAATAGCCAGAATGAATAGTGAGAAGACAAAATAAGGCAGAGACCCATTCCAGAAAGCATTATTATTTACTTCGCTTTCAGCAACGATTGGAAAACTCTGTGAAACTACATAATTCGCTGCCCATTGTGCCGCAACTGCAATAGACATGGCTACAGACCTGATTTTATTCGGGAACATTTCTGATAATACCACCCAAACTACCGGCCCCATAGACATTGCAAAAGCCGCTACGAACAGCAGCACACCTATTAGAGAAACAAGGCCAACATTTCCGGTCATAAGGGAAACTCCTAACAGAAGGAATCCAACGATCATTCCTACTGAACCTATATAGATTAAAGGTTTTCGGCCAAAACGGTCTACGGTAGCCATAGCTACAAAGGTGAAAACAAGGTTCACCCCAGCAAGCAAAATTTGTTGGGCCAGCACGTCTTCTTTCCCAAAACCAAGGGCTTTTTCAAATATATCAGCACCATAATAAAGTACCGCATTAATACCGGTGAATTGCTGCAATACAGATAATACTGTTCCAATAACAATAATGGAAAATATACCTTTTGCGAAAATATTTACTTTTTTACTACCCTCTTCTTTCTGAAGGGATTTTTCGATCTCCTGAATTTCAACATTCGCAATCTCTGCTCCATGAATTTTTGTGAGAACATTCATCGCCTGTGTTTTAAAACCTTTCAATGCCAGCCATCGCGGACTTTTAGGCACGAAAAACAATAGGATTAGAAATAATAGACTCGGTATAAGTTCAGACCAGAGCATATAACGCCATCCGTTTTCGATATTCTCTGCTTCGGTAGCAGAACTTCCAATGAAATACGTGGCGAGAAAAACCACAAAAAAGCCTATTACAATCGCCAATTGATAGTAACTAACCAGGGTTCCCCTGATTTTTGCCGGTGCGATTTCTGCGATATAAGTTGGAGCGTTCATGGAAGCAAGTCCAATTCCCAATCCGCCAATTAGCCTGAATGCTACCAGAAGCGATACCGACTGCGGAAGGAATTCCGGCAAACCGGAGCCCCATGCCGATAAAGAGAAAAGTATACTGGAAAGAATAAGGGAGTTCTTACGACCCATATAATTACTTATGGGACCGGCGATTATCGCTCCTACAAAACATCCCAGAAGCGCGCTTCCCACAACCCAACCTTTCATGGCTGCATCAAGTTCAAAATACTGACTAAAATAATATTGTGAGCCGTTTATAACTCCGGTATCATATCCGAACAATAATCCGCCAAGGGCAGAAACTATCGTAATTAAAATCAGGTAAGATTTACTGTGCATAATTTACTTTTATTAGGGTTGCCCAAGGTAATAATTTTCAATTAATGTAAGACATTGCATAGGAAACATCTTCATGTTAACGAATTATGTTCCACCTACTTAAAATGGTGTTATTTTCAGAATTATTCAAGAATCATTTCTCATTTGAGAATTAAAAAAGAAAAGTCTCAAAATGTTATAATCAGTTAAAATTTATGAATAGCTTCATTTTTTTTCTGAAAATTGAAAATCGTTAAAAGCAATTAAGCTAAATAAGCCTCCCGTCTATGAAATACAGTTCTTTCTGCATTAACAGGTCCTCTCTAAAGACCCTGTTATTAACCCTGGCCGTTTCAATTTATTTAAGTTCTTCTGCTCAGGAGATCCCGAAGGTAAAAGAAATATCACATTCAGTATATTTTACAGCAAATACCGGCTTAGAAAATTCCGCAACCAACACGTTAATTCTTGAACAAATTAATGATGCCTCGCAAAATGACAAAAATGCTTCCATTGTGGTTATGGGAAATATTACTCCAAAAGGAGGATATCCCCCTAAAAAGAAAGACCGGAAAGAGGTTGAGGAATTCTTAAGCGACAGACTTATGGAACCTCTGAAGGGCTTCAACGGTGATATTATTTACACTCCAGGCGTAAATGAATGGAATAAAGAAGGTCATCAGAATATAGACGACATGGAATCTTTTCTTCAGGATAACAGCGAGGCAAAATTCTGGCCAAATGACGGATGCCCTATCGAAGGAAAAGATCTCAGTGATGATGTGCGGCTGGTGATGGTGGATTCTCAATGGTTTCTTGAAGAATGGGACAAACACCCATACATAAATGACAAATGCGAGATCAAAACCCGGGAGCAATTTTTTATTGAATTTAAAGATGAGCTCAAAGATGAGCAGGGCAAAACCATAATTGTTAGCATACATCACCCGGTTCTGTCTAATACTAATCACGGTTTTATTAATAAAATAGCAGGTTTTACCGAGCAATCCTATCAGAATCCGCTAAGGAAAGAATTACGTGAAAGGCTGGAAACCCTTTCCCGGCAATTTGAGGATGTGATCTTTGTTTCAGGTAATGACAGAAATCTTCAGTTTCTGAAAGATAATAATACTCCGCAGATTATTAGCGGTGCCATGGGCAAGCTACAAAAGGCCAGGGCAAAGAACGATACAGATTTCGCCTCCAAAACACCCGGATTTGTGAAACTAAATATCTACAAAGACGGAAGCTCAGTAGTAGATTTTTATGAATCTACCGGTTCAGGGCCACATTTACTGCAAAGTCAGTATATCAAACGCGAAAGAATAAGTGAAGACGAGGTAACCTATCATTCTCGGGAAGATTTTGGAGCTACTTATAAATCTTCTGTTTATACTGAGGAAGAAGTAAACAAGTCTTACCCCTATAAAAAATTCTGGGGAGATCATTACCGCGATATATACTCCAAAAAGGTAGAGGTACCGGTTTTATTTATAGATTCCCTGCCCGGAAATCCCGTAGCCATTAGTGAAGGTGGTGGTAAACAATCGCGCTCCCTGCGATTGCGGGACGATAATAAAAATGAATTTACCTTAAGAGAGATCAGGAAGAGTGCCTTAAGATTTATTCAGGCTAATATCCCGGGACATTATATTCATGATTTCATGCAAAATACGGTGGCAGAGCGTATTGTGCTGGATTTTTATACAACAGCCCATCCTTACGCCCCGTTTGCAGTGAATAGCATAATGGAAGATCTTGATCTTTACCACGCCAATCCAAAACTTTATTACGTTCCGAAGCAAAAGAATCTGGGCATTTTTAACGAAGATTATGGAGACAAACTCTATATGCTGGAAGAACATGTAGGAGATCACAATAAAGAATTTGAAGATTTTGGAAATGCTGACGATATTCTTAGCACTTCAGATCTACTGCTTGAATTAAGAGAAACAAAAAACATTTACGTTCACGAGCCAACCTACATACGGGCGCGTCTTGCCGATATGCTCATTGGTGACTGGGACCGGCACGAAGACCAGTGGCGCTGGGCAGAATTTGAAGAGAATGATTCTGTTAAAATGTATAAACCAATCCCCAGGGATCGCGATCAGGCTTTTTCTAAGTATGATGGGTTTATGGTGGAACTTTTAAAATTCGGAATTCCTGACATGAGAGCCTTCCAGACTTTCGAAGCCGACATTCCGGATATTAAATGGTTCAATAAAGCTGCATATCCTTTGGACAAAGCTTTTATAAGAGATGCAAAGTGGCCGGAGTGGAAAAAAGAAGTAGAAAATATTCAACAAAGTTTAACTGATGAAAAGATAGAAACCGCTTTTGCCTCCCTTCCTGAGGACACACGGGACGAAAGCATCGAAAATATTAAAGAAGCCCTTAAAGCCAGACGGGATAATTTGGAAGATATAGCCAACCGATATTACGAATTTCTAACGCGCTATGATCTTGTTACCGGCACAAAGGAAGACGACTCCTTCGTTATTACCCGAAAACCTGATGGCGCAACTGAAATTAAAGTAGAAGGTGGCGATGGTTCAGAATTTGAGCGCATCTACTCTTCTTCAGAAACTAAAGAGATATGGGTCTATGGTTTGGAAGGAGAAGACAATTTCAAGATTAAAGGGAAAGGAAATGACCTGATTAAACTGAAAATTATAGGAGGTAAAAATAACGACTCTTATAATTTTGATAATTCCCGGAAAACAAAGATTTATGATTATAAAAGCAAAAAGAACAGTTTTGAAAAAACCGGTTCAAAGATGCTTACCGATAATTATGACATCAACAATTATGATCCCCAAAAACGCAAACACTCCACCAATGTGTTTTTCCCAAGTATAGGATTTGATCCTGATGCCGGCTTCAAAGTAGGCGTAGAAAACACATACACTACTTATGGTCTGGCGCGAAATCCATTTACGGCACAGCATGGCGTATCGCTTAATTATTTCTTTGCCACCAATGGTTTTTCCGCTGAATATTACGGGGAATTCGCACATATTTTCCCAAACTGGAACCTTGGCCTTGAAGCAAAATACACAAGTCCTAATTACAGTTTAAATTACTTCGGAACCGGTAATGATAGTTTCTACGAGGAAGATTTGGTGGATATGGATTTTAATAGGGTGAGAATTCAACAGATGCGATTTGCACCTTCTCTAATAAGGGAAAATAATCGTGGAAGCAGGTTTTATCTGAAAGGAATCCTGGAATCCATGGAAGTAGCTTTCAGCGAAAATGAATTTGCAGGACAGGTTTTTGATGAAAACAGTGATCTTTTTGAACAACAACTTTATGCTGGAGCTGAAGTGTACTACCGGTATTTTAATCAGGACAATCCGGCTTTCCCTAGTCGGGGTCTGGATTTTAGCCTCACCACAGGTTACAAGGCCAACATAGACGATCACAACAATAAATTCGGTTACCTTAAACCTTCCTTGGGGATTAATTATCCGCTACATTCCAGTGGAGTAGCTACCCTCGCAACCAAAGTGGGCGGAGAGTTTATCTTAGGTGATAACTATGAATTTTACCACGGAGCTACCCTGGGCGGAAATCACAGCCTTAGAGCCTATCGCAACGAGCGTTTTAATGGAAGGACGGCTTTTTTCCATAGCACAGATTTAAGGGTTGGACTTACTCAACTGAGGACTAATTTTGTTCCACTTAGATTCGGGCTAAGCGCAGGGTATGACTACGGAAGGGTTTGGAGTGACGAGCCGGAATCTGACACCTGGCACAACAACTATGGAGGTTCATTCTTTATTAACGGCTTTAACGCCCTAACTGCCAATTTTGGATACTATCTGGGTGACGATGGAAACCGCTTTATGTTCAGTCTTGGATTTAATTTTTAAGTTGTAGAGATGCTATAAAAACCAAAAAACCCTGCCATCATTAAGGTGGCAGGGTTCAATAAAGTTTTTTAAGTTATGAAAATATTATTCAGCTGGATGAAAATCAAATCTTTGTCCACCAACTGATATTCCTGCCATAGCTCCGGCTTTAGGCATAGTTAAGACAGCAACTCCATCCTGAAAATCTACATCCCGGGAAATTCCTTCTTCCAGGATGACTGCAGAAACATTTGCTGCTAATTCATAGGTGTCGTCCTTAAATCTCTCGAGGGTTTCCTGATTTTCAAAAAAGATTACTTCAATAAAGGCTTTTCCACCAGCCTGAAGGCCAATGTCCAATTCTTTCAAATCGGCATAGCCAATCATATTCCCATTCTCGTAAACTGTTCCATTTCCCGAAGCACCTCCAATTATATAGGCTCCTTTTCCAACATTTGGAAAAATCGCATATCCTGCAGAGGTTTCAAATAAATCTGCAAATTGAGGATAATTTTGCTCTATGGAAGCTTTTGCATCTCTGGAATCAGCAATCAGCTCATCTCCTGTTTTTTGCATAGATCCACAACCGGCAAGCCCAATAATTAAAAAGGCTATTACAGGTAAATACCATCTTTTGTTAATAAAATCCATCATATTTAATTTTAAGGTTGAAGAATTAATTTACTGCATAATCTCCATTATATCTGTTAATCGATTGTTATTTCACTTAATATTAAGCATTTAGAGGAACCACAACAAATTCCCCCTATAAACCCATTCACTGCATGAGAATGGTTGCCTCACGACTAGGTAGGCCGAAAAAAACCGGAATGGGTTGCATTCCGGTTTTTTGTGAGGTTTACACTTAATTAAGAGCTTTATAGTCAAATTTTTGACCTCCAACAGAAACCTCTATCATAGCTCCCGCTTTAGGCATAGTAACAATAGCCCTTCCGTTTTCGAATCCTACACTTTTAGCTTTTCCTTCTTCGATTATTACCGCAGATGCATTTCCGGAAAGTTTATAATTCCCTTCCTTGAACTGGTTCAATTCCGACTCGGTTTGGAAAAGTATAGCTTGTCTGAAAGCTTGACCTCCTAACTGAAACCCAATATCCAGTTGTCTCAACTCGGCAAAACCTATAAGGTTTCCCTTATGGTAAACCACTCCGTTTCCGGCAGCACCACCCAAAATATAAGCACCTTTCCCTACATTAGGAAAAATCACATACCCGGCAGAAATATTGAAGAGCTCTTCCAAATCAGGACTTTCGGCAATAAAAGCTGCTTTGGCTGTTTCGGCATCATCAATTAGTCGCTCCTGATCTTCGGTTTGAGCAAATGATGTGCTCATAAAAACCATGGCGAACAGGAGGCTGTACACCAAATTAAAATTTATTTTTATCATAATTCCCTATTTTAAATTCTACTATTGAATTTAAACAATAACTCCCTCATCCTCTGTTAAGTATCTGTTATTTTAAATCAATTAGAGATTCCCCATAAATCTGTTGAATTCCACACCATATTTAGGAAAATTGAAAATATTTATTCTACTTTCTAAAATTGGCCAAAGCCAGCACAAACCCAATCAAGACACTGTAAATTAGGAATTTAAATTCTGAATAATTAAGCGGATGTAATTTGTGGTAAGGAATTTGGTTTAAGGGAGCGAACCCAAATTGAGAAGATGTTGACCGATATAAACCTGCTCTTAGATATTGCACAAGTTATATTTCTGATTCCCTTTTTATACCTACTAAACCAGGAGATCTTTAAGAGCCTGAAAAGAAAACACAGCTTTTTTTCTTTTAGGTTAATGAATAACCTGTTTTTTTATCACCTGATCTTCGGGGCTATTTACTATGCATACGCTTCTTACAACCCATCAGACTCACACAGGTATTTCAGCGTTCCACAAAAAGAGGGAAAGGAATGGATGGATTTCGCCACAACCGGAAGCGGATTTATCGATTTTTTATCCTACCCGTTTATAAACTATCTGGATTTCAGCTACGAGATGATGATGTTGCTTTTTACCTGGATGGGTTTTATGGGATTTGTATATGCCTACCTTATTTTCAGGGAAAATATCCCATATAAGATCAAGGTTTTTAAAAAAATCAATTTATTACCCTTAATTCTTTTTCTGCCTAACATGCACTTCTGGACGGCTTCCCTGGGGAAGGGAGCCCCGATTTTCCTTGGACTCATGATGTTCGCCTATGCCGTTAGAAAACCCGAGCAAAACTGGCAAAGCCTACTTTTAGGTTCGCTATTGGTATTTTTTATCAGGCCTCATATTTTTCTACTTGTAGCGATTGTGGCCGTATTGGGAATTTTACTCGGAAAAAAGGAAATAGCATGGAAAAAGAAATTGATTTATACCAGCTTAATTACGGGTACACTTTTAATTTTTAAGGACCAGATCCTTGGAGTGGTAAATCTTGGGAATTCTCAGGACCTTATCGGAGATTTTCTTGCATTTACCGATAAGCGTTCTGATAGTTTAGGAGAGGCTTCTTCCGGAGTTGCGATGAGCGAATATTCCCTATTCGAAAAGTTCTTTACATTCTGGTTCAGACCCTTGTTTTTTGACGCGCCCGGATTCTTTGGGGTAATAGTATCAGTTGAAAATCTTATCTATCTATTATTGGTAATAAAACTGTTTAAGAGGAATTTCTTCAGCTTTATAAAAATCGCTCCGGTAAAGGTTAAGATGAGTTTATTATTGTTTTTACTGAGTTCTTTCGCTATGACCTTTGTAATGTCTAATCTGGGAATAATTATCAGGCAGAAAACCATGGTGATGTATTTCCTGTTTTTTGTGATCTATTATTTTCTGGCTCACGAGCAAACTCTGAAAACACATCCAAAAGTGATTAAATTACAGATATATCATCGGAAAGCTGCTTAATCTTATTTTAAAGCCAAAACCCCGAAGCCGATCTGCTTAGGGGTTTTATAAGTTAACGATTAAGAAATGTTAAGCAGAAATATTTCTCTGCTGTAAATCACTCAATTAAGAATCTACTATTGCTATTCCCACAACGAGCCTTACTCCCTTTCCACGAACAAAAAAAGGATCTGGTTTTTAAACCAAATCCTTTTTTAAAATTTTTATCTGATGATTTTTAAAGCGCTTTATTGCCTGGAAGAAGATCAATAACAACGGTACGATTATAAGAGCGTTCTTCTGGAAGTTTATTTCCAAAAGGCGCCAAACCTTCATCCTCTCCAGATCCATGTACTTCATATGTCACATCACTTCTGTTTGAATTTGAAAGGGCACTTTCAAGAATTTTCTTAACATCGTTTGCACGGGCTAAAGATAATATCTGATTATTCTCTTCCTCTCCAATAACATCGGTATGTCCCTTGATTATAACTTTTCCATTTTCAGGAATTTTTGGCGCTACAATTTCGGTTAGATATTTTTCATACATAGGGATTGCAACAGAATTGTCAAATTCATAAAGAATACTAAATCTCATGCCTTCTTCCGTTTCAGTTGGAGTCCACAATACCACATTAATATTAGATTCTTCAATCACAGTCTCTCCGTCTGGAGTTGTTCCGATCATTTTAACTCTAAAGTCTCCTTTGGGGCTGTTCCCTAAAATGGTTTTTCCGGGAATATTCACTTCATCTTCAGTATAAGGACCGTAAGTTTCAAGCATTGCGTTTTCATCCGTAAGTTCCAGGTTCCATGTAGAAAATGCTTCTTTGGCTCCATCAGCTTTAAAAGTAACATGGCTTGAATCAGGTGCTTTCTGAATACCTCTAATTTGAACCGGCTTCAAGGGTGCATTTGGACCGCTTTGGAATTCCATAAGCAATTCCGGAGAATTACTTTCAATAGAAACCCTTCTGTCCTCTTCACGAAGAAGATCCAACTCAAGTGTCCCCCCCGGTTGTTCTGATGGAATTTTTGGATCTTTTCTCCCATCAACAGCAATTCTTCTAGCCTCGATTCCAAACACATCTACCAGATAAGTCTTAACAGACTCTGCCATTAAATTTCCGTCTTCCGGACCTTTTTCTGATGAGCCAACCAAAGTGATAGTTGAGGAAGGATTTTTTTCCATTCGGTCACCGAGAATATTCAATACATTATGATAAACCGCCATTGCACGTTTTGAACGTCCGGTAACATCTTCAGGAGATTTTACTTCAACCTGATCTTCTTTGAAATCTTTTACCTGATCTTTGTTCAACAATACATATCTGTTTGGTATTTCTGTTGATTCTTTTTCAAAATATACATAGTTGCGCAATGGGAAAGTTTCAGAAACTATAAGTTCACCGGGTTTGTTCACCGGAGAGTTCACTGTAAACCCTACTAAAGGCGCCACAGCTTCAGCATCTTCAATCACTGATTTACGTCCCACACCAAACTTAAGGGCAGCACCGGCTCTTA
>DATISX010000126.1:0-7899 GCA_035468275.1 Salegentibacter sp. | reverse complement strand
TCAGGAGCTGTTTGATTTTATCGCTTCTGAATTGGAAGCAATCGAAAGCGAAATCTCTCCTGTTGGTTCATCAGAATATGGTCGTGCCAACCAGGCTGCCGTTTGGATGCTACAGGCAAAACTTTATCTGAACGCTGAGGTATATACCGGTACAGCTCAATATGACAAGGCTATGGAAGCCTCTCAAAAAGTAATCAATTCCGAATATGACCTTGTGGAAGATTATCAAAATCTTTTCCTTGCAGATAACGACAATAATGGTGCAGAACAGGAAATTATTTTCCCAATTACTTTTGATGGAAACAACACCCAGTCTTATGGTGGGATGGCTTTCATTATTCACGCTGCAGTAGGTGGAGATATGGACCCTGCCGACTTTGGTGTAAGTAGTGGTTGGGCCGGATTAAGAACTACCTCTGCTCTTGTAGAACAGTTCCCGGGAGAAGCAGAATCTGATGATAACCGAGCTATGTTTTTTACTGAAGGACAAACAAAAGAGATCGAAGACATCTCCAGCTTTACTGATGGTTATGCAGTAACCAAATTCAAAAATGTTGATGTAAACGGAAATGCAGGTTCTGATGGCACCGGAGAATTTCCTGATAACGATTTTCCAATGTTCCGTTTGGCCGATGCCTACCTAATGTATGCTGAAGCTCACCTGCAAGGTGGTGGCGGGAGTCTAACCGAAGCAACCAAATTAATCAATGACCTGCGCAAAAGAGCTTATGGCGACTCAAGCAACAACATTTCTGAGAGCGATCTTAGCCTGGACTTTATTCTTGATGAACGTGCAAGAGAACTTTACTGGGAAGGTCACCGTAGAACTGACCGGATAAGGTTCGGAGAATTTTCAGACCGCGGCGTATGGCCATGGAAAGGAAATGTTCCACAGGGATCTACCACAGGTGCTCACAGAGACCTTATGCCCATTCCCGCTTCAGACTTAGGGGTAAATACCAACTTAACTCAAAATCCAGGATATTAATTTTATAAACATTAAAAATGAAAAAACTTTCAATTTTATTATTAGCATTTGTCGCGTTAATCGGCTTTAACGCATGTACAAGCGACGATGATGTAGTATTTGTTGCGCAACCGGACCCCGAAGGGATTGAATTCACCAATAACTTCGCCGATGTGTACGAACTTACAAACAGAAACAGCGATAACCTTGCAGAGCGTTTCGTATGGACTGATGTAGACTTTGATGCTCCTACCACTATTACCTACGAGCTTCAGGGAAGTACAGACGAAGAATTTACTGTAATTGATATCTTGGGAAGCACTGGTGGCAATAACCTGGGTGTAACAATTGGGGAAATGTTGAGTATGGCCGAGGATGCCGGACTTGATAATGATCCAACGACGGAAGAACCTAATACCGGAGAACTTTTCTTTAGAGTTCGTGCTTTTGCAGGAGACGGAGAAGGAAATGCTTTGGAAGAATTTTCTGAAGTAAGAAACCTTAGCGTTATGCTACCTGAGGCGGAGGAAGAAGAACAAGTTGAAATAAAACGGGAGCTTTACCTGGTAGGTGATGCTACAGAAGCTGGATGGAATCCGGATAACGATAACACCCCATTGTTTAGGGATGCTGAAAATGAGAATATTTATTATTTTAATGGATATTTTAATGCAGGTACTGTAAAATTCGTTGAGACCACCGAATGGGCTCCACAATATGGAATTGATGATAACGATAACCTAGTACTTCGCCCTACTGAAGACGATCCGGATCCTGCAGGAATTACTATTGAAGAGGCTGGATATTATTCAATAATGCTTAATCTCGAAGAACTTACCTACACCATTGAAGAAATAGACGAAAGCGAAGCTACGGTTTATGATTCTGTCGGAATTGTTGGAGATGGAACTGAGGTTGGCTGGCCAAATGATGATAATCCTGATTTGGATTTAGTTATGAACCAATCTGAATTTAATTCTCATATTTGGTATCTAAATGATGTCGAGCTTTCTGAAGGACCTTTTAAGTTTAGGGCTGATTTCTCCTGGGACATAAACTGGGGTAGTTCAACTTTCCCAAGCGGTGAAACTAATCTAGGCGGCGATGACATCCAGGCAACTGCCGGAACTTACGATATCTGGTTTAATACACTTGATGGGCGATATATTGTTATTCCGCAAGCTGCTGAGTAATTTATATATCTTAACAAAAAGGCTGTCCTGGGGGACAGCCTTTTTTAATTTAAAAAAGATAAAACCAGCATGCTGCTGGACCCAAATATGGCAACAAGCAGGGAACTTATTCAAAGCCTGTGCATAGTTCCCAATTTGAGGTAAAAATTATAAAAAGATGAAAGAAATAAAATTAATAATACCGATGTTTTTGGGACTCGCTTTGAGTTTCACCTCCTGTTCCAAAGATGATGATGAAATCGTAGATCCCGATGATGATAATTCAGGGGAAATTCCGGTTGAACCTAGTGAACCGGAACTGCTGGACCTCGGGGATTATTCCAGCGGACAAAAAGTAATGATGCAAACCTTTTACTGGGATGTAGAACCACGCCACGAATGGTGGACTAACCTTTCTGGTAAAGTTGAAGGTTGGGCCGATGCGGGTATAGACCGTTTATGGTTTCCTGTAGCCACTAAAGGACAATCAGGTGGCTATTCTATGGGTTACGATCCATCAGATTATTTCGATTTTGGAGAATATGATCAGCACCAAACAGTTCCTACACGTTTTGGAACACGCGAAGAACTGGAAGATCTTATTGATAAATCACATGATCTGGGATTAGAAGTAATCGCAGATATTGTAATTAACCATAACTCCGGTGGTGGCTTAGAATGGAATCCGTATCGCGAAAAAGAAACCTATACCCTCTTCAATGAGGAAAACGGAAATGCCTCTGGGATGTTTAACCGCGATTACGAAAATTTTTATCCAAACAGTACCAGTGATTATGATGACGGTAGCTTATTCTATGAGGAAACCAACCTTGATCACAACCAGGAGTATGTTCAGGATTGGCTTTGGAAAAATGATAATTCCGTTGCTAAATATTACATGAATGAGATGGGCTTTGATGGCTGGAGATTCGATTATGTTCTTGGTTTTGAGCCCTGGGTGGTTAAAGCCTGGTTAGACGAAGTTGGCGGATTTTCGGTAGCTGAAATGTGGGATGGAAATGCCTCAAATCTTGCTAATTATGTGGAGGAAACCGGTAGCGGGGCTTTTGATTTTGCGACTTTTTACAAGTTGGATGAAGCTTTTGACCGCCATGACGATCTCACCTATCTTGAAAGGGATATGTTATGGAAGACCCACCCTGATAAGGCAGTAACCTTTACTGCAAATCACGATACTGAAAAAGACGAGAATGAGGACAATTATATTTCCGCAGAAAATAAAATGAAGGCTTATGCCTTTATTTTAACACATCCCGGATATCCCACTATTTTCTATTCAGATTATGAAAATGATAATTTTCAGGATGAATTAAAGCAACTTATTGCGATTCATAATAGTTTGGCAACCGGAGATATTGAAATTCTCCATGTTGATCAAGATGAATATATTATGAAAAGGAACGGTGATAATGATAACCCCGGATTAATTCTATATATTAGCACCAGCGCAAATACCAAGCGCCGAAACGTTCAAACAAACTGGAATAATGTTACCCTTTTAGATTATAGTGGTAACTCGACATACATCCCTACCTCCGATGAAAACGGAACAGTAAGTCTGGAAGCTCCTGCAAATGGATATTCCATATGGTCTGTTTCAAAATAACAAGAATTTATTTTGAATTTTCATAGGTGTTAATTCAAAGAAGGCCGGCTAATTTTAGTCGGCCTCTTTTTTTCTTCAAATTCTACACTTTATTACTTACCAAACATAAATTACATTTTTTTAAAAATTTGTAAACTTTTAAGTGTTGATAAATTATTAATTTGTTGCATATCAGCTTATTAACAATTTGTTTTTGATAACTTTTTATTTTTGTGATGTAAATTGTTGTTTATGTTTCTCTATATTTACAGAACAGTTCTTCACCAACTGGATTACTAACCTGAAAATTTAAATATAATATGAGCGTGCCAACAACTACCGCCCCCCAAAAAACCTACGGCCAGGATGAAGCATTCAAAGCTTCCCTGGAGTATTTTAAAGGAGATGACTTAGCTGCCCGGGTATGGGTAAATAAATATGCCCTGAAGGATTCTGACGGGAATATTTACGAACTTACTCCAAACCATATGCATCGCAGAATCGCAAAGGAGATCGCCCGCATCGAAAAACGTTATCCAAACCCGATGAGCGAAGATGAAGTTTTTGACCTTATAAAAGACTTTAAATATATCGTTCCACAGGGAAGCCCAATGGCAGGAATTGGCAATCCTTACCAGATCGCATCGCTTTCAAATTGTTTTGTGATCGGGAATGATGGAAATTCAGATTCCTACGGTGGGATTATGAAAATAGACCAGGAGCAGGTACAGCTTATGAAACGCCGTGGTGGTGTTGGCCATGACCTTTCTCATATACGCCCAAAAGGCTCTGCAGTTAAAAATTCAGCGCTTACCTCTACCGGAATCGTTCCTTTTATGGAGCGTTACTCAAATTCTACCCGTGAAGTTGCCCAGGATGGAAGACGCGGTGCACTTATGCTTTCTGTTTCTATTAATCACCCTGATTCGGAAGATTTCATCAATGCAAAAATGGAGCAGGGCAAAGTTACCGGTGCAAACGTTTCAGTGCGTATAGATGATGAATTCATGCGTGCTGTAAAAGAAAACGGGAAATACGTTCAGAAATATCCAATCTTCAGCGAAAACCCGAAAAACACCAGAGAAATTGAAGCCGATAAGCTATGGAAAAAGATTATCCACAACGCGTGGAAATCAGCCGAACCGGGAATTCTTTTCTGGGATACCATTATCAACGAGTCGGTACCGGATTGTTATGCCGATCTTGGTTACAAAACGGTATCTACAAACCCGTGTGGGGAAATTCCGCTTTGTCCTTATGACTCCTGTAGGTTATTAGCGATCAACCTTTTCTCTTACGTTGAAAACCCATTTACCGAAAAGGCAAGCTTCAATTTTGATCTTTTCAAAAAACATATCGCCGCCGCTCAGCGAATTATGGATGATATCATCGATCTTGAATTGGAGAAAATAGACAAGATCATCGAGAAAATAGATGCCGATCCTGAAGGTCTTGATATTAAAGGTGTAGAAAGAAATCTTTGGATAAATATTCAGAAAAAAGCCAACGAAGGAAGAAGAACAGGAATTGGGATTACTGCAGAAGGAGATATGCTGGCCGCTCTTGGAATTAAGTACGGAAGCGACAAAGGCATAGACTTCTCAACAGAGATTCATAAGACCATCGCTCTTGAAGCATACCGGGCTTCGGTTTATGCGGCAAAAGAGCGTGGGGCTTTTGGTATTTTCGATTCAGAAAGAGAGAAAAACAACCCGTTCATCCTTCGCCTTAAGGAAGCCGATGAAAAACTTTATTACGACATGTTGGAGTACGGCCGTAGAAATATCGCCTTGCTTACCATTGCTCCAACCGGAACCACTAGTTTAATGACCCAGACAACTTCCGGAATCGAGCCGGTATTTTTACCTGTATACAAACGGAGAAGAAAGGTAAATCCAAATGATAAAGATTCCAGGGTTGATTTTGTTGATGAAGTTGGGGATTCCTGGGAAGAATACGTGGTTTTCCACCACCGTTTCAAGGAATGGATGAAGATTAACGGCCACGATATAGATCGTTCTTACACCCAGGCCGAACTTGATGAACTTGTTAAATCATCTCCATATTATGAGGCTACGTCCAACGATGTGGACTGGTCAAGCAAAGTGCGCATGCAGGGAGCGGTTCAAAAATGGGTAGATCACTCCATTAGTGTGACTATTAACTTACCTAATGATGCAACCGAAGAGCTCGTAGGCCAACTTTATCTTGAAGCATGGCAGGAGGGTTGTAAAGGTGTAACTGTTTATCGCGATGGGTCACGGAGCGGAGTTCTAATTTCAAATGAAGAGAAAAAAGAGGAAGAAGAGACAGAAAATCACTCTCATTTCCCTACTACCAGGCCTGAAGTTCTTACTGCCGATGTAGTTAGATTTCAGAACAACAAAGATAAATGGATCGCTTTTATCGGACTTATAGATGATAGACCTTACGAGATCTTCACCGGTTTCTCTGATGATGAAGATGGAATTCTTATCCCACGCTGGGTAAACGACGGAGTGATCATCAAGAACAGAAATGAAGATGGAACATCAAGGTATGACTTCCAGTACGAAAACAAACGCGGGTACAAAACCACGATTGAAGGATTATCCCATAAGTTTAATCCAGAATACTGGAACTACGCGAAACTTATTTCCAGCACACTACGTCACGGGATGTCTATAGAAAAAGTTGTAGACCTCATCAACAGTTTACAATTGGACAGCGAGTCTATAAACACATGGAAAAACGGTGTAGCCAGGGCTCTTAAGCGCTATATCGCTGATGGCACCCTCGCTCAGAAACAAAAATGCAGCAATTGCAACTCATCTAATCTTATGTATCAGGAAGGCTGCCTTACCTGTCAGGACTGCGGTTCTTCCAAATGTGGATAAACTCTTGTAGGATTAGATTAAAAAAGGTCTTTCAGTATTTCTGAAAGACCTTTTTGTTTTTGGGAAAGTTCTTAAATTGTTATTTTTATTTAATCAAAACTTTTATAATTCCTACTCCATGCTTTTCTAGTTGTTCTTCATCACTCAGGCCGGGCCCGATAGAAAACTGTAGACTTTCAACTTCTTCAATTTTAAAATCCTTTGAATTATTATGTTCAAAATAGTAAGGCAAAAAAGTAGGATATGGTCTTGGCAGGGTTACTGTTTTTACCAGCTTTAGGTCTGTAAACGGAATTTCATATTCTCTGGTATCCGGTTCCAGGTCGATGACTTTACCAAAAGCGGCTCCGTTCTTCATTAGTAAAGCTACCTGTAATTTTGTGGTCTTATCATTTAAAGCTCGGGCTTTTACAATAAGTTTGTCTTTCCCGGAAAATTCATTTTTTCGTCCTTCAGTTTTTCTGTTGAAATTATATTTGAAAGAATAATCATAAATGGGAGTGGCCTCAGGGTTTTCAATGTCTTTTCTGAATAATTCCTCCACATTTACCTGATATTCCGCTTCCTTAGGATTAGCTGTGGGAACCAGATTATTTGTTGGAAGCCACTCACCTACCACATAATCTTCGTCTTCCATGGCGTCAAAAATATCAATTGGAGAATTTTCCGGCACAATGCTGATTTTATAATTTTCAGAAGAATGAAAATCCCAATCTCCGGGATTTCCCTTCACATTTCCGGGGAAGGTATAGTCTCCCGTATCGGTTTTTACAATTATTCGATACTGAAGAAAACCCTGAGCCAGTAAATCTTCCGGTACCTCAGCAGAAAATGTATACGCAGTTTTATCTTTCAATTCTATACTCTCGTAAGTATTGCCGTTTTGCAACCAGGCTTCCACTTTTGCAATTTTTTCATTCGAAACGATCTCTGCGGAAATTTCTAAATCTGAAGCTGATGAAATCTCCTTAACCGGCTCATGTATTACATATGTTTTTTCCACAGTAGACTCAGGTGCACTGAATTCCTCAAGCCTGAAATTTTGTAAATCTGCTGAAGCTTTATCAAAAGAAACTCCGTTCGCTTTTAAGAGATATGTTCCGGGTTGGATTCTGAAACTTTTATCAGAAACTTTAGGTAGAAAATCATTGCCTTCATTTAAAGACTCAATACTGAAATCATTTGATAGTCCTGGCAAATTCAGGCTCATTTCCCATTCCTCCCAGTTGATAACAGCAACAGTTTTTTCCAGACTATTGGAACCAAATGGATTGTCAA
>DATISX010000125.1:0-35553 GCA_035468275.1 Salegentibacter sp. | reverse complement strand
AGAGCTACGTGGTCTTTTTCTGTATTCCCTGAAGTATTGTCAATGAATATCTCCTGCTGATCACGGCTAATTCTGAAGTTATTGAATTTAATCATTTCGGTAGAATAGACGATGCTATTATTCTCCGGAATATTCCATTCTTTTTTATTCAGAATTAATTCTGAAGGATTTATTTTCACCATTACGCTATCCCCTCGACGGCTTGTTTCGGTCATAACGTGGACTAAAAGGCTGTCCTTATCATTTGAAATGAAATCAAGGTTTAACTTCTGGTCATTCATCTTTCCCTGCAGGTATGTCTTTTTAATTAAAAGAGGACCACCTTCTATGGCATTAAAACCTAAGTCAAAATCCAGATGTTCCTTATTGGAAGCCAACCTGAAAGCAAGGCTATCTATTACATTAGTTCCATACTGAAGTTGGGGCACATTTATATTTGCTGTTAATTCCCGTTCTTTTTCCCGAAAATCAAGATCAATATTTATGGTATCCATCTCTTCAATACCTGATATAAAAACATCGCTTAAAATGGGTGCATCACGAATTTCTCCTCTTAGTTTGATATTCACAGGATTTTCAGAAGTATCCTGTTCTACCCCTCTATAATAACTCAAATAATGTCTTTCAAGTGCTTTAGCAAAATCAATGGGATCGGCATTTGATTCCAGACTAAGTTCAAGGATTCTGTTACTGATGTGTAAAGCCGTGGTATCTGTAGTTACATGAGCATCCAGATCCAAATCTCCCGCAAAATATGGTTCGTTGTCATATACAGCAATCGCATCCCTTAATTGGGCATCTACATCATAATTTACTGTATTTCCTTTAAAATTTGCTTTTAGATTAAATCCTGTTCTTATGTGCCGAGAGGTAAAACCCAGGGCTTGAAGATCGGCACCTTTGAGATCCAGATCAATTTGTGCCTCAGGAGCTATTGAATCTAATTGCACAAGTGCTTCCAGGTCGGCCTCGAGATTATTATCCCGATAATTACTGGAAAATAAACCTTTTCCGTTTTCCAGATTTCCTTTTACAGGCAAGTCTTTTATTGGATAATCATTATAACTAAATTCATGGATCATTGCATCAACTTCGGCATCCAGGGAATTTATATTTTCACCTGAGCCGGAAGCTTTGATGGCCAAATTTATTTTTCCAAAATTCTCGTTGGTAAGTAGAGTTCCCAAATTCAGTTGAGTAGTGGTGACGTCAGCTTTAAAAGCCATCAGCTTTTCATATCTGAAATTTCCTTCCAGATCGATCTTCCCGTCACTGGAATTCAGTATGACATCGGCTGTTATATTTGTTGGTGTTCCACTGATGCTTCCATTAACATCAATTTCATTCGGAATACGGAAGCCCAGATCTTTTTCCTCTACAAATTGTTGAAGATCTTCTCTTGTGGAAACCAGTTCTGCATTAGGAAAATTAAAACTAATTCTATCAGGATCGTTTGCATTCTGAATCCGGCCATTTGCATTAATGTAAGTGTCACCCCAATATATCCCTGAGGTAGAAATAGAAAGGTCTGCAAGGCTTCCTTGTGCCTTAACTTCCCCATTCACCGTATTTTTGCTAAGTGCAAGAAGGTATTCATTTTGCTTTAGATCTGGTTGAAATTTAAAAAGATCATTCAGATCAAAAATGACTTCAGGTAAGTTTAGAGAAAGGTCAGAGTTTTCAGGGTTCTGGATGAAATCATTGAGGGAAGCATACTGAGCAGAAAAATCACCCTGAAGGCTATTCTGATTTAGTTGAAATTGCAATTCCAAAAAATTCATCTCCGTGTCTGAAAGTTCAAAATTTCCCGAGAACTTATTTAAATTATATCCTGATAATTCATTAAAACTAAGGTTTTCAAGATTTACAAGGGCTTTTTGATCTTCAAAAAGAAAATTGGTAAACCGGCCATTTACGTCGTCCAATTCGATAGCGCGGGCATCAAAAATATCTTTCTGAAGTTCCCGGTTATTTTCAGTGAAAGTTAAGCTGTTATTTTTAAGATTTAATTCTTTCAGATTTAAATAATATTCCGGCCAGGCAAATTCTTCTGATGAAGTTTGAGCTGATACTTTGGCCGAATCAGTTTGAATATTTATACTAACTATTGATTCCTCCAAATTTATCTGATCAGCAGTTATATGTTCTTCCGGGAGATTCAGATTGGGATTTAGAGAAGTAAATATGCCTACATCTAGCTGGAAATCCAGGGAATCCGGCATCGAAATATAACTGGCTTCAATATTTTCCAGGCGAAGAGAATTAGCCGATAATCTTGGTAAAGGAGCTTCCTCCTCATCAGATTCCGGATAAGGTTTTGTTTGGTGGTAGTTGATTCTACTGTTTTCGATAATCAGATCGGCGATCTGAAAATCCATATTTTCCAGATCTGTTTTATTCATTTCCAGGATCAAATTTCCCAGTTTCATATCGGTTTCTATCCCGGAAACTTTGTCAGTATATTTTAAATCGAAATTTCTCAACTGCACGTCCCCAATATCGATTTGCATTGGATCAGCCTGAGTAGTATCCTGTGTAGTGGTAGTATCTGAAGTTGCCAGGGCATCCATCAAATAATCAAAATTAAAGCCCTGCAGGGAATCCTCCCGATGGATATTGGCTTTAACACCACTCCAGTCCAGGGAATTTATACTAATGCCACGCCCCCGAATTATTGGCCAAAAGGGAATATCGGCTTCAAGCTTTTCAGAGTAAATAAGGGTATCACCTTGTTGATCTTCGAGGTATAATCCATCCAGGTTGATATTTCCTGAAAACGTGAAAAACATGCGGTCAATCTCAATTTTCGTATTGGTTTTTTTGGCAAAAGATGAAGTGAGTCTATCAATGATTAGGTCTTGGCCCCATGGTGATCTAATAAATAGGATAAGAAGTAAAATAAAAATAAGAACCCCCGCAAAGATTTTCGCGAGGATCCTTAATACTTTAAATCCCTTTTTCCCTGACTTTTTATTCAATTTATTTAAGGCTTTAGCTCAAATTTAGCCTATAATAGGGGTTTATACATTGGGATTTTCAATAAAATTCTGTTAAAGCATTTTAGGGACTATTCGGTAGCCTCCAGTTCAATCTCAGGGATATCATCTGGTGGGGTGACATCATCGGGTTCTGAAGATGATTCCGGGATATCAGGATTAGTAAATAAGTTAAGTATATACTCAGCAAATACCGGGGCTTCCATGATCTTTATTCTTACTGCAGGCAGATCAGAATCTGAACCATCTTGCCGCTCGGTTACATCTATAACTTCAAAAGCCACAATTCCGAGGTTTTCACCCTGAAGATTTCCGGTTATCGGATCATAATTAATACTAATATCGCTGTCATAAACCACAGCAATAACAGATTGCCCCGTTAACATAGCCAAACTGGTGGCTCGAAGTGGAATTACATGATGAACTTCATCTAAAAGATCGTCATCTTCCCCACCACCCAAACCGGGCCCAGCTTCCAGGAAATTTCTCAAGCCATTTTCAGTAGGTCCAACAGCGGCCCAGGATTCAGGAATATTACTAAGGGCAAACCATCCCTCATCACCAACCTGCCCGGTGTAAAGTGTAATCGTATCATTCAGGTTATCTGTGAAATACTGAAGCTCTTCCCGCTGCCCTATTTCTGAAATATCATCATTGACATCTGTTTCAGAGAAATCATTAGGCTCGTTTCCATTATCAATGCTCTCTTCGTCAATTAGGATAAAAACAACATTATCATCATCATTTCCCCCATCATCCGCATCATCTGTAATATCGTCTGTAATGTCATCTGTGACATCATCAATATCATCACTTACATCATCGTCATTATTACAACTTACCATTAAAGTCAATAAAATAACAACAAAAAACCTGCTCCATAAATCCATTTCATTTTTCATAATTGGTATCGTTTAAATTTGTATCACTAATTTAATGATATACAAGGTTTTACACCTTAATTCCTACTGATTTAACAGATGACTTTGCAGGTTATCTCCTACAATGAAATGATAAAATTCACTTAAAGAAAAGTTAAACGGTCAAATTGAATACGATAAAATTAAACCACTCGTTTTCTTTGGAGCGTCCAAGAATCATAATAAACTAACACTTAATTTGGACATAAACTAAAATGAACTAACTATGAGAAAAACTGTAGCAATTACTGTTTTATCAGCAGCTATGCTGACCTCCTGTGTTTCTAAGAAAAAGTATGTTGAGTTGGAATCTGAACTTAACGATACCAGAAGTACCCTCCAAAAAACGCAGGTAGAAAAAGAGGAGGCTGAAGCGAAATATGCAAAAGTAGAGGCGCGTGTAGCCGAATACAATGCGAAAATCAATTCCTTACGAGAGGAGAGTGATGAAAAAATGGAGATGAACGACCTTACTGTAATGTCTAATAACAATAAGACGAAAATGCGGGCCACAATCGCCAAGATGGATCCCGAAAAGGTTGCAGGAGCAGAAACCCTGGAGGATTCTATTAATCTTGCGATATCTCACAACTTAAAGCAGTCTATCTCTGAGGGATCTGAAGAAGATGATATTGATATTAATGTAGACAAGACGGTGGTAATGATCAATGTTTCCGATAAGCTTTTATTTGGGGATGGCAGCTATCGCGTTCATAGCAATGCTAACAATTTGCTTAAAAAGCTTGCAGAAGTAATAAACTCTGAACCAAGTATGGAAGTAATGATTGAAGGTCATACCGATGATCGTACAATGGTAGAAGGCTCTTATCTTCAGGATAACTGGGATTTAAGTGTACGCCGAGCTACGTCTATTGTGAGAATCTTACAGGATAAGTATGATGTAGATCCTGGGAAACTTATCGCTGCGGGAAGAAGCAGTTATGCTCCTTTAATGGATAATGATTCCCCAGACAATATGGCCAAGAACAGAAGAACCAGAATTGTAATTATTCCAAATCTGGATAAATTCTTCGCGATGTTAGAATCTCAGGAATAAAAGATTTTTGCTTAATAACAAAAGGCTAGCCGGTTAGGCTGGCCTTTTTTATTTTCTCTTTTTTGCTAAAAAATAATGATCCAGGGAATATTTTCCGGCTCCTGTGAAAAACAGTAAAAGATATCCGGTTAGGTATAACAAAGGCAATTCTTGTCTTCCAAAACCATCTGGAACATGAACTATTAAAGCGGCAACCGCCATAGTTGCTATTAAGGGAAGCACCGCTAAGCGTGTTCCCAACCCAAGAATTACTAGAACCGAACAAATAAATTCAGCAAAAACAGCAAAAGTGAAGGTGGTGATCTCCCCTATTCCAATAGGATCTGCAAACTGGATAGGAGCATCTCCAAAAAACTTAATGAGTTTCGGAATTCCATGGGTAAGCATTAACCCTGATATTCCCAGTCTAAAAATAAGCAGACCAATATCAACCTGCTGAAGGTTTAAGGTAGTTAAGTAAGTTTTTCTCATATCTATATTAATTAAGCTGTTTTTATTAATAATTAATTTCCATTATCTCGAGGTTACGCGTTTCGGCGCCTAAGCTGAAAGGTACTATCTCACCGATTTTCTTACCGGTTACGGCTCTAGCAATTGGAGCGATAAAAGCGATTTTATTTTTCTTTACATCGGCTTCATCAACGCCAACGATCCTGAATTCCTGTACCTGTCCCGATTCGGAATATTTAAATTTCACTCGTGCTCCAAATCTTACTTCATCTTTTGCCTGGGTTTTAGGGTCAAGAACCCGGGCAGATGCAATACGGTCATTTAGTAATTTTAATTTTCCGTCTACCACAGCCTTTCCCCTTCGGGATTCTGCTTCATCTTCAATTTTAATCGAGGAACGTTCTTCCTCCAATTCCTTTTTTTCCTTTTGCAACAAATTGAATCCTTCAGGGGTAACATAATTTGTCACACCTTCGGGAAGGGCTGCGCGAGGTGGTATTATTGGAGCTTCTTCCTGGTCTTCTTCCTTTACAAATCCTCTGCTCATTTTATTTTCAATTTATTCTAAGTTAATAATTTTTTTTGCCTTTTAACAAAATAAGGCGTGATTCCAGAGCAAACGTCTATCATAAATATTTCCCAAGAATATTTAGAGCTATTGGGAATCGGTTTAATTTTAAATTTATATTTAAGTATGACTACTGAGATTCTTCTTTTATTTATAATTCTTGGAATTGTTATCATTCTTTTTGCCCTGGAAGTTTTTCCGGTAGATAAGATCGCCTTTTTCATAATGGTGAGCCTTTTGGTAACCAACCTCATAAGTCCTGAGGAAGCAATTTCAGGATTTTCCAGCCCGGCCACTATCACAGTTCTGGCACTTATGATAATCGCCATTGGACTTGAGACTAATGGCGTTATTGACTGGCTAACCGATGGTTTGAGAAAATTACGTGGCTTACCTATTTATTTTATGGTACCGGTTTTTATGTTCATCGCCGGAGGCATTTCAGCATTTATAAATACCACTGCAGTTGTGATTGTTTTCATTAAAATTATTAATGAGCTCTCTGCCCGTTATGATATTCCTGCCTCCAAATTACTCCTTCCCGTCTCTTTTGCAGCTATAATTGGAGGAAGTTGTACATTAATGGGGACTTCCACTAATCTCATCGTTAATGCCGTTGCCATAGAACGTGGGGTTGAGCGTTTTAGTTTTTTTGAATTTACCTGGTATGGAGTTATTTTCATGGCTATCACAATATTGGTGGTGAGTTTAATGCTTAGATTTCTGCCAAGTAAAAAGCCTTCTCATTTCACCGATGTTTATGATCTTGATGAATTTATAACTAAGATCATAATCCAAAAAGATTCAGAATTAATAGGGAAAAGTATTGGTGACACTTTTTTCCATAATAATCCCAACATAGAAGTTATAAGACTAAAAAGGGAGGAAATTATAAACGATAAACCCGGTAAACACACCGGGATAAGGGAGAACGATGAATTTTTACTTCGATGCAACCTGGAGAATTTGATGAAATTGAAAGAAACTGAAGGAATTTCAGTCATTAAGGATAAGAAACTCACCCAAAAGGTTGAAAAAGATAAAGATCTGGATGAAGATGTTGAAGTTGTAGAATTACTCATCCTGCCAAACTCCCCGTTAATAGGGAAACAGTTAAGACATGTAGGGACTTACGATTTATACGGAGCTGTGCCCCTGGCGATAAGAAAAAGAAGAAATTTCATGAATCCCCGCCGAAGAATTTTTGATAAAACCCGCTCTCAAATAGAACTGCGGATTGGAGATCGTTTATTGGTAGAAGCTACGGGTAGAATCCTCGACCAACTTCAGAATTTAGAAAATATCACCATTCTTCAGGAACATCGGGATATAGAAGTGAGCACCCGCAGAAAAAAATATATCAGCCTTTCCATTCTTTTACTCGTTATTGGATTATCAGCGTTTGGAATTTTTCCTATACTTAAAAGTGCCTTAATTGGGTGTTTCCTTATGATTTACTTTAAATGTATTGATCTTGGGAAAATCTATACCCGGGTTAACTGGCAAATCATTTTTCTCCTGGCAGGGATGATACCCCTGGGCGTGGCAATGAGCAATACCGGGGCCGACGATTGGATTTCCATGAAATTACTTGAAGTCTTTACTCAGCAAACCCAAATCGTTGTAATTGGTTTACTATTTTTAGTAACAATGATAATGAGCGGTTTTGTTTCCAATAATGCAACAGCCATTATAATTACCCCTATAGCCATAACTATTGCGCTTGCCTTAAAAATGGATCCAAAACCATTTATTATGGCCGTGCTTTTTGCTGCAAATTTTAGTTTCTTTACACCCGTAGGCTATCAAACAAATACCATAATCTACGGCATGGGGGTTTATAAATTCAGTCATTTTTTTATAATTGGTGGAGTTCTTTCCCTTATTTTATGGATTGTTGGTTCTGTTTTGCTGGCTGGAAATCTTTAAATTATTCCAACAGAATTAAAGAAAAAGTATTCGATGAAAAAACTGCTCATAATTGGTTATGTATGGCCCGAACCTAATTCTTCAGCCGCAGGAACGCGAATGATGCAGTTAATTGAATTTTTCCAGATGGAAGAATACCGGGTTCATTTCACCACAACCGCCACGCGAACGGAATTTGTCCCGAAATTGGAAAGCCTGGGAGTAATAACAAAAAATATCGAACTAAATTCCCCTAGTTTCGATCGTTACATTGAAGAATTAAAACCTGAAATTGTGTTATTTGACAGGTTCATGATGGAAGAACAATTCGGTTGGAGAGTAGATAAATTTTGTCCTGACGCCCTGAAAATCCTGGATACAGAAGATCTTCATTTTATCAGAAAGGCCCGGCACCAGGCATATAAAGAAAATAAGAATCCCCAGAAAATTTATCTAAATTCGGATCTCGCAAAAAGGGAAATCGCTTCAATATATAGATGTGACCTTAGTTTGATTATTTCTGAAGTTGAATTGGAACTGCTTACAAGGGAGTTTAATATCCCCGAGAATCTTCTCCTTTATTTACCATTTATGCTTCAACATATTTCTTCGGAAGAAATTTCGGAATTACCAGATTTTAATCAGCGAAAGGATTTTGTAACTATTGGAAATTTTCTTCATGAGCCAAACCGAAATGCAGTATTTATTTTAAAAGAAAAGATCTGGCCGGGCATTAAGAAACAACTGCCCGAAGCAAATTTGCATATTTACGGAGCCTATCCTTCTGAAAATATTCTGAAACTGAATGATCCTAAAAACGGATTTCTTGTTCATGGAAGAGCTGAAGATGCAGAAGTAGAAATGAAAAAATCCAGAATCTGCCTTGCCCCGCTTCAGTTTGGAGCCGGATTAAAAGGAAAATTGATTCAGGCTATGCAATGCGGAACCCCAAGTATTACCACTACAGTTGGTGCTGAGGGTATTGCAGGAGATTTATCCTGGAATGGTTCAATAGAAAGTGATCCCAAAATATTTGTGGCTGAAGCGATTGAACTATACACTGATGAGTCAAAATGGAAAACCGCTCAGGCCCGGGGTTTTGAAATTATTAATTCCAGGTTTTCAGCAGAATTATTCCGAAGAAGATTTCAAGAAAAATTACAAATCCGGAAGGGCCTAGAGGAACATCGTGAAAAGAATTTCATCGGAGCCATGTTAAAACATCACCTGCATCGCAGCACCTATTTTATGGCGAGGTTCATTGAAGAAAAAAATAAAACCGCCGGCTAATTATTAGCATACCGGCGGTTTTCACTACACAAAAGGAACAGAAATTCTGTTCACTAACAGAAAAAATTAAACAAATTCTTCTACGGGCTTTGCTTCGAACACTTTTTGATGAAGCTTTTGAAGCACGTTTATTTTATTACTGGTATCTACCAGAAGGGAAATGTTATTGTTGCTACCTCCATAAGAGATCATCCTGATAGAAGTATCATGTAGCAGCTCAAAAATCCTGCTTGCTTTTTTATCCTCAATCACCGATTCTCCTACAAGGCAGATGATAGAATGATTTTTCTCTACGGTAATTTCGCCGTAATCGTTGATCTCTTCAATAATTTCATCCAGATTGCGATTATCATCAATGGTCAGGGAAATGGCGATCTCAGAAGTTGTGATCATATCTATGGCCGTTTGATGACGGTCAAAAACCTCAAAAATCTTCCGCAGAAATCCGTGTGCCATAAGCATTCGGTTGGATTTTATTTTAATGGCTGTGATATCGTCTTTAGCCGAAATAGCTTTTAGGCCCTTACCGTTCGCTTTGGCTGAAATCCTGGTTCCCTGCAACAATGGTGTAAAGGTGTTTTTCAGGTAAACCGGTATGTTTTTATGAATCACCGGCGACACAGTTTGCGGGTGAAGAATCTTTGCGCCGAAATAAGCCAGCTCAGCTGCTTCTTCAAAACTCAGTTCTGCAATAGGATGCGTATGCTCCACATAACGAGGGTCGTTATTATGAAAGCCATCAATATCCGTCCAAATCTGTACTTCTTCAGCATTAAGCGCTGCTCCCAAAATGGTCGCGGTATAATCACTGCCACCTCTTTTAAGGGTGTTAATCTTGTTATTTTCATCAATTCGAACAAATCCCTGAGTGATATAAATATCGGTTTCAGAAAGTGAAGAAATTGTATTTTCGAAATTCCGACCTACAAGGGGCGTATCAGGGTTTTCCAGATTACTTACCTGCATAAATTCACGGGCGTCCAGTAAGTGATTCGCTATTCCGCAGTCTGCGAGATATTTTGAATAAATCATGGTAAGCATTCGCTCCCCGGCAGTAACAATTCTGGAATAAACCTCTTCAGAATATTCTTTTTTAGTGTTTTCCTTAATCTCCGAAAGTATTGTTGAGATCTCATGTTTAGTTTCAGATTGCAGCAGTCGGTTTTCGATCAATTCCTCAATGACATCGAAATGTTTGATCTCCAGCATGCCAATAATCATATTAATACCTGGCGCATCGCCGGAAGCTATTATCTCGGTAATACGCACCAATTCATTGGTGACACCACTCATCGCAGATAAGACCAGCAACTTTTTTCCGTCAACTGCACAACTTATGGTTTTTACGTTCCTAATGCTCTCCACCGAGCCTACCGATGTTCCGCCAAATTTTAAAACCTTCATGTTTATTCTTTGAAGATGCATAATTAAGCTTAAGGTAGTCGGAGACAAAAAATATATTTCATTTTATATACATTTGCACAAAATGTATAATAATTAACAATGAAAACCATTACTACCTGTGTTCACGATATAATTCGCCATCAACCTTTTCTTGATGATGCCATTGCACGGGATATTGTAAATTTTAGCGGTCTTGCTGCAGATATTCAACGGGAAGTTGAAGCTGAAATGAAAAAACCGGTGAAACAGGGCTCCATAATTATGGCATTGCGCAGGTATGCTCCGCAACGTTCCAAAATAAACATGAGACATTTGCGGGAATTGGGAGATATTGTAGTTCGTTCCGGAATTACGGAATATACTTTTCTCAATTCAAAAACAATCATTGCCAATAAGGCCAGATTGTTGGAATCGGTAAAAGATCAAACCGGAGTTTATCTTAATTACTCCAGCAATTACCAGGAAAGCAATATTCTTGTTTCGGCCAGTCTCACCGATCTGGTAGAAAATTGCTTTAAAAATGAAGTTAGAGTTTCGATTAAAGAGGATTTATCTTCAATAACTATTGCCCTGCCAAAAAACAGCTCCCAGTCTGTGGGTCTGTATTTTTACCTTTTCAAACTCCTTGCCTATGAAGGAATTCCGGTTTTTGAGATGATTTCGACCTCCAACTATTTTGCCATTTTTCTCGAGAGAGAATATGTAAACAAGGCGTTCTTATTGCTGAATGAAATAAAAAAATAGATTACCAAATATCAAAATAAACTCCGGTGAGCGCTACTGCGGTAATTAGAATTATTATAACTATCGCAATGAAAATCGCACCGAACCGGGTTTTCTTATTATCCTGAATTATATAATCTTCAGATTCCTTATCGTTTTTGTCTCTGATTTGCATCCTTAAAATTTTAAGTTTTATTCCTTGATTTGGTACCACCAAACTGAATTCTGCCGATTCATTGGTAAAACCAGTTTACCCGATTCCTGATGGAAAAGGATATCACCGGCACTTTTTTCTGAAGTTAGTATTTTACTAAGCTTCCCTTTCCGGTCAATCTCATGAATATCACCAGTGGCCCAATCTGAAATATAAAAATTATTATTATTATTTAGTTGAATTCCATCCAGATTTCCAATAGGTCCTTCCGAAACTTTTGTGATTTCTTTATTATTTAATTCAACCTTTAAAAGGTTACCTCCGTCTTCTTTTCCCCAGGCTGCTACATAAATATTATCATCAATCACCAACAGTCCATTCGGAAACTCAAGTTCCTCTGAGCTTAACCACTGTTCTATCTTATCAGAATCCTTTTTCATTATATAAATACTACTGTTTCCGGTATCTGAAATGTAGATATTACCTTCTGCATCGGCTGCAATGTCATTTAGAAACTGGGCGCCTTCAACTTCAATTCGGCTCGTGATCGTTCCCGATTCGATATCCATAATAACCAGATCGGTATTATCGCTCACATAAAGTTTATCGTCCTGAATAAGCAATCCTTTGGGATCATTCAGGTCTGTGATCCATTGTAATTCGAGCACCTCTCCGTCAAGGTTAGTTTTTGAAATAAAACCATCGTTAGGGTTCTTTTCTCCTATGTTAGAGATGTAAACATGATCCCGGGCTTCATCATAAACCACCGATTCAGGATGGCTAAACCCATCTGCTTTTTTAAGGAGTTCCGGTTCTTGTGTTTGTGCAAAAATAAGAGCACCTGTTAGAAGTAAAACTGGAAATATTAATTTTTTCATTATTGTTTCGGTTAAATTAGAGTTATAAGTTACAAAAATCTTCTGGTTTATATTTTAGGAAATTTTTCGGGAATGCCCCTAAAGTTTTCCTAATCCGGAATTTATCAGCTTAAAACTCCCTAATTTAGAATTACAAACTAAACTTAAGATTCTATGAAAAGTATAATCAGGGCTTTACTGGCCGGATGGGGAGCTAAAAAATTTGGAGGTGGTTGCGGTTGTTTCGGAATGGTCGTGGTTTTTATAATTCTTTGGATTATCTTAGGCTATCTTGGATTGGGTTAGGAGATTCAGGCATTATTCTTTTACCAAAATCGTGTCTTTAGCGAAATAGATCATTAATTTTTTCCTGCCGAACTGCCTGGCTTTCTGAACATCTTCATCCATATAAATATCTATTTTATTTTTCCAACGGTAATGCATTTTATCTTTTACGCGAAAAACCCCGTCAAAACCTTCAATCTTGACGGGGGTATTATAATCAAGACCTCTTTTAATCAGATCTCTTGAAACAGCGATCGCTTTTAAGCCTGTTTTCAGGGTGTCTCCCCACGCGGTAATACTGGGGTCTCCTCCGCCGGATTGCCAGCTTAGTGAATTATATGCCGATGCTGTAACCTCCAGACTATCCCAAACCACTTTCAATTCGGGAGATTTTTCAGAATTAAATTTGCAGGCAGATACGGCTGTTAGCATATAGAAAAACATTAGAAAAATTAGCGTTGACATTAAGCGCATTACGATCATCACTGTTAGAAATTAAATTTATTTCTAAACGAAGACATTCCAGGAATATTGGAGTGTTTTACCAATCGGTACGGTAGTCCCGTTTCACGAACTGGTTTACATCATCTAGATTCGTCACCTTCATATTTTCTGCATCCCAAAGCATTTTTACATCTCTGCCGGGATATTCAAAATATTTGCGGCCATCTTCCTGTGTCTTCTCCTTACGCACGTCAATGCCTCTTATGGAAAGATTTGCAATGAGAAGGGTTTCGGTTAGCGGTCCTGAAATTTCAAAAGGTGCACTAAGTTCTTTTTTACCATGACCGGCAATAGCGGCTTCCACCCATTGGCCGTAATGCCCATCGGCACCACCTTCTACCCTGTCGTATTTTTGAGGAACATTAACTTCCTCGGTTTTAGAAGTTGGAAGTAATTGAGGATTTTCACCATAGGTGCCACACATCATTTTGCCTTTGGTCCCAATAAATAGCACACCATTGCCTCCATCGCCAAAAGTCTCGTTGGGCCCTAATTCTTCAGGACGCATAGGTTTTATTCCACCATCCATCCAGTGCAGGGTAACATCAGAATCTGTTTTGTCAGTTTTTGGAAAGGTCATGATAACGTGACTCGAAGGCGGGCAACTTTCAGGGAAATAGCCACGCTTAAATTCATCTACATAAACACTTCCTACGCTGCTTTGTACATCTTTGGGATAATTTAAGTTTAGCACTCTGTATGGGGGTTCAATTAAATGGCAGCCCATATCACCAAGCGCTCCCGTTCCATAGTCCCACCAGCCCCGCCAGTTAAAAGGAACAAGGCCATTTACATAATCTTTGTATGGTGCGGTGCCCAACCATAAATTCCAGTCCAGTTCTGAAGGTACGGCAGCATTTGAATGTTTCGGCCATGGAATTCCCTGTGGCCAAACTGGACGATCTGTCCAGCAGTAAACGGTATGAACTTTTCCAATTAGATCGGCGTCATACCATTCACGTAGTTTTCGAACCCCATCTCCGGATGCTCCCTGATTCCCCATTTGGGTAACTACTTTATATTTCTTAGCAGCATCTGTTAGTTGTCTGGCTTCGTAAATATCATGGGTAAGGGGTTTTTGCACATAAACGTGTTTTCCCAGCTCCATTGCTGCAAGTGACTGAACTGCATGATTATGATCTGGTGTTGAAACAGAAACTGCATCGAAGTTTTTAGCTTCTTTTTCAAACATTTCTCTCCAATCCTTATAATATTTTGCTTTGGGGAAACGGCCAATTGAAGTAGCCGCACGGCGGTCATCAACATCACATAAAAAACCTATATCAGCTTTGCCTGTATTGGCAAAACTCTGAATATCACTTTGGCCTTTTCCGCCCACTCCTATTCCCGCCACAATAAGTTTGTCACTGGGAGCCAGAAATCCGGGGCCTCCCATTACGTGTCGGGGAATAATTGTTATACCGGCAGTAACGAGAGCGGTACTTTTAATGAAATTCCTTCTGGAATTAGATTGATTTTTCTTCATAAAACAGATCAGGTTTAAGTTGGGTAAAATCTCCAGGGTTAATTGGAGAAAATTCTAAATTTAAGTTAATAAATGTATCTTTTAATATTTAAAATTCCAATTAAAATGCTTTTCATGGTGATTACCAGACTCTTGTGTGCCTTGTGATTTAGTGGGCTTTGAGAATTCTTTATTCTGAAAACATTGTTAATCTTTACCTAAGAAAAGGGATTCCCCATTGCTTAATTTGGGTTTCATCTTAATAGCTGTACCTTTGCAGCTTTAAAGGACTGAGAATTAGTCCATTTTTAAACGTTGAAAAATATTATTATGAGTCAAGTAAAGCAAAATGACACGGTAAAGGTACATTACACCGGAAAACTAACTGACGGACAGGTTTTTGATAGCTCTGTTGAACGTGGAGAACCAATTGAGTTCACTATGGGTCAGGGACAGTTAATTCCAGGTTTTGAAAAAGGCCTTATCGATATGCAAGTGAACGAGAAGAAAACTATCAATATCTCTAAAGAAGAAGCTTACGGTGAGCCAAGAGAAGAGCTTATCCAGGAAGTACCAAAATCTCAACTTCCTGAAGAGATCAAGCCTGAAGTTGGAATGGGTCTTGTTTCTAAAAGTCCAGACGGACAGGAAATGAATCTTGTGGTAAAAGAAGTAAAGGATGAAACTATCGTAGTTGATGGAAATCACCCGCTAGCAGGAAAAGATCTTGTTTTTGACCTTGAAGTGGTTGAGATCAAGTAATCTTTTATCTTCTAAATATTTAAAACCCCTGAAGTCTTTTGATTTCAGGGGTTTTCATTTTCAGAACTTAATCGTCTATTAAATCCTTCAATTCTTCATAACCGGCATTGGTTTTAATCTGTAATCCGTTGCTAAGACCCACGTGGCAACCAGAATCTTCCTGGTAAGCGATATACACGATCTGAGTGGTGTTAAGATAGAACGAATCGTCGTTCAGATCTTTGATTTCTATGAATTTCATCTTCTGAAAATTTATCCAATTTATGAAATTTTCAGCATTTTTAAAATATCAGAAATGAGGGAAATTTTGAAATTCCTTCTTTATTTCAAAGTCTGCTGAAGAGCCTTAAAAATAGTTTCTTTAAGTTTTTTATCCATCTTGTTAGCCTTTTCGAATTTCTGATTTATCTCAAGTTCCACTCCTGAATATAGTTTAGGAAATTTCCTTCTGAGATAGGTTGTAAATCCATCAGCCTTTCCCAGGTAAGGATAATTAAATCTTATTTTCAGGCTGGCATCTTCTAAACTTAAATTTGATTTTAAATCTTTGCAGAATAATTTTTCGTCTTTTCGTGAAGGATCATAAAGTAAACCTATGTCGGCATTTCGAATTTCTCCATTTAAATTAGGCGTAAAGCTGTGGACAGAAAGATGAAGCACCTTCTCCCCGCTTTCAAGGTGTTTTTTGATTTGATCTTCGACTTTCTTCCTGTAAGGATTATACCAGGTATTGATTATTGTATTTTTTTCTGCTGAAGAAAGTCCTTTGGTAAATTCAGAAAATAGATCAGGGTGGCCTATAGAACGGTTCACTTCTACCAACAATCTGCTGATGCTGTAAGTCGAAGAAAAATCTGCCATTTTTTGTAGTTCTTTAAAAAGATTTAATGCCCCGGGATCGTAGCCACGGTGTGTATTTAGAATTTTGGTAGCTCCTTTAAAGAGGTTTCTGTACTCCTCCGGAATTACATTAGAGGCATGTTCACAGGTAAAAAGGAGTTTCACACTTTAAATAATTGATTATTAGCCAGGCATTCTCCAAGTTCAGAATATACTTTCTTAATCTTTTCTTCTGAAAAATCCCCATCGAGTTTCCTGAGAATTCTTGTAGATAGACTTCCGTTTTCCAGAATATATTCAATGTTTTGCTGATGTTTGGCTGAAATCCTGATTTGCAATTTTTCATACAATCGCCCCCAGATTTGCTTTACGCTTGCCTCTTCTTTAATTCCGAAGACCGCTAAATAAGCTTCATTCTGAATTCTGGTTTCTTCGGCATCCCGAATTACCTTATTAAAAATATCGAAAAGCTCATCTTCGTGCCATTTCTTAAGTTCTTCAATTGCAATTAATTCTCCACTTACCAGCAATTTTAAGCTTTCAACAATTAAAATGGCTAGTGCTATATCGGCAGCCGGGCACTCCTGAATATCGATGACGCGAATTTCTATGGCGTTCCTGTCAAAACGAGCTATCGCACCCCTGGAATTAAGAAAATGGTGATCCAGGATATTTTCAGTATCAAAAGCTTTAATCGCAGAATTTATGGGTTTAAAAATCTTCTGATAATAATCTTCTTTGGTAAAAACCTGTTCGGGAATAACCTTACCAGTCATTTGAGGAATTTCCTTCTGGTTGGTTTTATAAACTTCAAGCCTGGAATCCATAAAACCTGTGGGGCTTCCTTCAAAGATTGGAGAGCTTGCGCTTAAACCAGGAATTATTGGGAGCAAAATTCTTACTGCTGCGTGCAGTTTTTCAAATTCAGCATCATTAAAAAAGGGCAAATTTATATGCATACTTTGCACATTGCTCCACCCGTGTCCGCTGCAGTCAAAAATACGATTGTATAAAGCATAGATCTTGCTGTAACTATGTTTCCAAAGCTGAGTTTCAGTTTTAGGGAGCATTAAAGGATGAGAGGCTGAAGATAATAGCGACGTATCAAATTCTTCCAGCAGGGAATTGATCTCTTGAATATTTTCAGCAAATAGCCCATCCAGATCCTCAAGAATTTCCGTTGGCCCATTGGTTTTTAATTCAAGGACATGTGCTACCAATTCATTGCTCCATTCAATTTTACCATTATCAATATCTGCAGTTAAAGTGCCGTTTTTTTTAGTAAGAAGCTGGTCCACAATCGGATTTACTTTCAGACTTTTTTTTCGCACCAGCATATATTCCAGCTCAATTCCATAAACTTCAAAAAGATGATACTTCATATTTACTTTTTTTCTAGTCGGCTTTTCAATGCACCTAGAATATCTATATAGACCTGATCGCCGTAAAAGGCATCTTCCACCCCAAAATCTATATTGGGATTATCATTAATTTCAATCACCAGAGCTTTCCCATCAATCTCTTTCACGTCTATTCCATAGAGTCCCTTCCCCATTATTTTAGCTGATTTCATAGCCACATCCAGTACTTTTTTAGGGATGTCCTCAATTGAAAAACTATCGGCATTTCCATCCTGATTGTCCTTCTCGGCAGCGTTCCAGTTATAAATTTGCCAATGGTCTTTGGCCATATAATACCTACAGGCATAGAATGGCTTATCATCTAAAATTCCAATTCGCCAGTCGTATTCTGAAGGCATAAATTCCTGCGCAATCACCAGATCAGACTTTTTAAGCATTGCGGAAACCATTTCCTGATATTCCTCGGGCGTGGTTGCTTTTTTTACCCCAAAGGAAAAGGTGGAATCAGGAGATTTCAAAACAACAGGCAGCCCGGTGGTTTCAAGAACTGAATTTTTATTTTCCTTATGAACGATTACCGTCTTTGGAGTGGGAATTCCGGCATTGTCCAAAGCTTCGGCCATAAATACCTTATTACAGCACTTTAAAATTGCCTCGGGATAATCTATTATTGCAATTTCCTCCTGCTGGGCCTTACGGGCAAAAGCGTAGGCTTCGTTGTTCACTTCGGTGCTTTGCCTTATAAGTAAAGCATCGAAAGCTGACAGACGGGAAAGATCTTTTGGTGAGACAACTTCAACATAAAAGCCCATCTTTTCACCAATTTCAATAAATTTTTTAATAGCCTTAGCATTGCTGGGCGGAGCGGGATCATCAGGATTAACCAGGATCGCCAAATCATATTCAGCATTTACAGATCTGGGAGTATCATAGCGTTTTTTGGCAAAATATTGCCGTGCAAATTCACGCATACTTTCCTTATGTTCTTCCGGAATTTCTGCTTCTGAAATTGCCTTTATAGTCTTTATATTCCATTTAGTGGTAAAATTGAACTTTACCCGAAGAAAGGGAATCTGGAAATGCCGGTGAAACATTGCGCTAAGTTCCCTGTATTTTTGTGCTACGTTTTGCCCAAAATAAATGCTAAGGGTGAATTCCTGCGATTTAATGTTTTTCAGGCCTTTCTGGATGAGATCGTCAAAATCTTCTGAAACTATCTTAACCAATTTTGGCTCGCGAAGATCTACCAGGTTTGTCACTGTGGGAATCGCCTGATGCCCGCGCGCTTCAGCTAAAAGGGAAACATAATATCCCCTTGATTGATAGGAATAATCTTTGCAAAGGTTAAATATTCGAGCCTTTTTTATCCGGGCGTATTCAGGATTGGTAAGATAAGCCTGAGCCGAAATTATTTGAATATGCTCAAGTTCTAAATTCCAGGTTTCAGGTTGGTTAACTACTATAAATTTATTCATTAATGTTTCAAATTGTTATCAAATTTAGCTGAAAATTTTCTTCAATTTACAAAGAAATCAGCAAGGCAATAAAAATAATTATGAGAGAAAGCTTCCGGAATTTCAGACTCTGAAACTAAACAGAGTTCTCCTTCCTATGATTCATTAGAAAAATATTCCTATTTTCAGCAATTATAAATCAACAGTTATCATGAAAACTTTTAAGACCACTTTTTTAATACTTTTTGGTGCCTTTAGTATACAGGCGCAGGATTATGACCAGGAAACCCTGGATAAAGCCAGGGAAATTCAGGACAAAATAATTACCATAGATACCCACGCCGATATTAACGTGAAGAATTTCACCAACGAGAGTAACTACACAATGGATCTTGATACTCAGGTAACCCTTCCAAAAATGGAAGAAGGCGGACTGGATGTTGCATGGTTCATAGTTTACACCGGCCAGGACGAGCTTAATGAAGAAGGCTTTGATGCTGCTTACACTAATGCAATGCAGAAGTTCATCGCAATTCACAAATTGGTTAACGAGCTTGCTCCGGATGAGATTGGGCTTGCCACCAACTCAGAAGAAGTAAGACAAATTCACGCTTCCGGAAAAAAAGTTGCCATGATTGGAATTGAAAACGGATATCCAATTGGGGAAAATATACAAAACGTAAAGAAATTCTACGATCTGGGGGGACGCTATATGTCCCTTTCACACAATGGGCACAGCCAGCTTTGTGACTCTAATACCGGTGAGGAAAACGATGTATGGCTACATAATGGACTAAGCGACCTGGGAAAGGAAGTAATCGCTGAAATGAACAAATACGGGATGATGATAGATGTTTCGCATCCCTCCAAGGAGTCGATAAAACAAATGTTTGAGCTTTCTGAAGCGCCGCTTATCGCTTCCCATTCCTCAGCCAGGGAGCTTTGTGACCACAGCAGGAATTTAGATGATGAACAGCTATTGCTTTTTAAAGAACACGGTGGCGTGGTCCAGACCGTAGCTTTTAGTGCTTATGTACATACCGAAAAAAACAAGGCCTTTTCTGATGCCTCGAGAAAAGTATATGAACAAAAAGCCGAAGAAATGAACTTCCAAATCCTCGATCGGGATAGTGTAGCTAAACTTTCCCAGGAAGATAGAAGTGTTTATTATGCTGAATACCAGAAGATAAGAACCGCCTCTAAGGCCGATGTCGAAAAACTTAAAGAGGAAATTGAACCGGTTGGAGTTAGTGATTTTGTAGATCACATAGATTATATGGTTGATCTAATTGGTATTGATCATGTTGGAATCAGCTCTGATTTTGATGGAGGTGGCGGAATTCACGGCTGGATGGATGCTTCAGAAACTCTCAATGTAACCGCTGAACTCGTTAAAAGAGGTTATACGGAAGAAGAAATAGCCAAGCTCTGGGGAGAAAACCTGCTTAGGGTTATGGATGAAGTTCAAGCTGTTGCTGAAGAAATTCAGAGAAGTTAAGAATCGAATAATATTCACTAGTTTAAGAAATGTGGACCTATAGGTTCGCATTTCTTTGTTTTTATACCATACCCACTCCTACTCTTTTTCAACTGAAAATCAGGTGAATAGTTAATAATATGTTAATTTAGTACTATTTTATACATAGTACTGTAACAAACAAATAAAACGAAAGTCTATTAGGTAAACAATTAAACTTTTAGATCATGAAAACTTTCAAAATTAACCGCAGATCATTTTTAAACACCGAGAAAACAAACAGCCGTAGCAGCTGGGAAAATCAAAGACGCTATGTAAACTAACTGTTCAACTTTAAATTAATTATTATGAGACCTTCAAAAATTAACCGCAGAGAATTTTTAAACACCGAGAAATCTAACAGCCGTAGTAGCTGGGACAAACAAAGACGCTTTTTAAATTAATTATTCAACCCATTAAATTTTAGATTATGAAAACCCTGGAGAATATGATATTGGAAATTGGGGAACGCAAGGCAGGGTTCTTAAAACATCGGAAGCATTTCCGCGTAATTAAAGACAACCATTTTTCGTCAACTTTCAATCAACATAAAAGTTTCGCAATAGAACCCTAAAACCCTGACTTTATGAACTTTGCCCAAAATTAGCCGGCACAATCAATTTGTGACCGGCTATTTTTTTATCCTTCTGTAAAACTTAAAGTTGGCATAAATAGTGAACTATTCTTTTATAGTCTTCGTTAATTTGCTACAGTTAATTTAACCTATGTCATTGTTATTAAAGATTAAAAAGTCCCCCAAACTCAAACTGGGCTTAATCATAATTGGAAGTTTATTCGCGCTGGGAATCCTTTTCTTCGCCAGCATTTATTTTGGAGCCTGGGGCAAACTACCTTCTTCAAAAGAATTAAGCGAACTACAGCAAAGTCGTGCCACACAGGTGCTTTCTTCTGAAGGAGAGTTAATAGGGAAATTTTTTATCCACGACAGGCAACCGGTAAAATATACTGATTTTCCGCAGCATCTTATAGACGCCCTTATCGCGACGGAAGACATTCGGTACTATGATCATAGCGGGATTGACTCCAGGAGTCTCTTGCGGGTGTTTTTTAAATCAATTTTACTTCAGGACGAATCGGCCGGTGGTGGAAGTACCATCACGCTTCAGCTGGCTAAAAATATCTACGGAAGAAAGGATTATGGAATCCTGGGAATTGTGGTAAATAAGTTTCAGGAAGTGGTGATAGCTAATAGACTGGAAGGCATTTACGATAAGAAAGAGATTTTAAGTCTTTATTTCAATACCGTTCCTTTTAGCGATAATACATTCGGAATCGAAAGTGCCTCGATGAAATTCTTCGGAAAAAATACTTCAGAATTAAAATTGGAAGAAGCTGCGGTTTTGGTTGGAATGTTGAAAGCCTCACATTATTACAATCCGCGTATTTTTCCGGAGCGTAGCAAACTAAGGCGGAATGTAGTGCTATCTCAAATGGAGAAATATGGTTTTATTTCTGAAGAGGAAGAAACCAAAGCACAGGATGCAGAATTAGTCCTGAATTATAAAAATTACGGGCACGACAAGGGTCTGGCACCATATTTTAGAGAACAGGTTCGAAAAGATGTCAGTGAGGTTCTGGATACCTTAAAAAACAAAGACGGAAAAAAATATAATATCTACAGAGATGGTCTCATTGTGCACACCACCCTTAATTACAGAATGCAGGAGCTGGCTGAAGAAGCCATGAAGGAACATATGGTAGCTTTGCAGGAGCAACATGAAAAATCTTACGGGGAAGCACCGCCCTGGAAAAGAAATCCTAAAATCCTTGAAGATGCCATTAAGGGTTCCAAACCCTATCAAAACCTTGAAAAAGAAGGTTTATCGGAAGAAGAGATCATGGTTGAGCTTGATAAAACCCAGCCAATGGAACTTTTTGATTATGATGGAACGGTTACCAAAACGGCTAGTGTAAAAGACAGTATAGAACATTATTTGAAATTCCTGAATGCAGGGATGCTGGCGGTTGCACCTGAGACCGGAGCCGTTCAAGCCTGGGTGGGCGGCATTGATTATCGGTATTTTCAGTACGATCATGTTTCGCAGAGTAAACGACAGGTTGGTTCTACCTTTAAGCCAATAGTTTATTCGGCGGCTCTGGAAAGCGGTATAGAACCCTGCACCTATTTTTCTGCAAGGGAAGTTACTTATGCTGAAGGTTGGCGTCCTGCTAATTCTTCCAGCGATGATGAGGATCCGCATATGAATTATAATATGAAGGAAGCCTTAAGCAAGTCTATGAATACCATCGCGGTAAAAGTACTTATGGAAGCAGGGATTGGCAACGTCATCAACCAGGCCAGAAGAATGGGAATCGACTCTGAAATTCCCGCTGTTCCCTCAATTGCACTGGGCACGGCATCTTTGGGCCTTGACGAACTAACTACGGCTTTCACCTCATTTGCCAATGGTGGAAAATACAGCAAGCCATTTTTAATTACCAAAATAGAAGATGGCAACGGCAATCTATTAGCCGAATTTAAACCAAAAAACGGAACCTCCCCTGCTCTTTCGGAAACTAACAGGCAAATAATGGTAGAAATGATGAAAGCCACCGTAAATGAAGGTACGGCAACCCGTCTTAGAAGCACTTACGGTTTGAGGAATGATATTGCCGGAAAAACCGGAACAACTCAAAATAATAAAGACGGCTGGTTCGTAGGAATGACTCCAAACCTGGTAAGCGTCACCTGGGTGGGAAGCGACGATCATCGAATTGGTTTCCGAAACACCGCTATTGGTCAGGGCGCGAATTCTGCTTTGCCAATCTTCGGAAAACTGATGCAAAAGATGAATGCGGAATCACAGTTTAATGAGATTACCCAAGCGCGTTTTCCGGTTTCTCCTGAAGTAATTGAAATGCTGGATTGTGAACCTGAAAAAAGGGACGGTTTCTTTAAACGGCTTTTTGGTAAAAATGATCAGAATGAGGAGCCGGATTCTCGATCAGAAAAACCTGAAGAAAAGAAAGAGAAAAAAGGATTCTTTAAAAGGCTCTTTGGTGGAAAGAAAAACAATTAAAGGTTTAAAAAGCAGGAACTCTTTAAACCTTTAAATAGTAAACTTCCTTTAAAATTAAGCGGGAATATCATCTGTCTTTTCTCTTTCCCAGAAACGACTCTTTTTGATAGCTTTCACAAAATCTTTGGATAACTGAATGAAATTTTCTTTTTTATTAGAAAGAACTCCAAGCTCTGACATATTTTGATCTTTGAGCTTTTTCCAGAAAAATGTTTCCGGTAAAATTGAATTTTCAGGTTTCGAATCTGTAGCGATAGGTTTACAATGCTTGAAAGCTTCGTCCAGGAAAAATACCGCTTCCGGCATGTCCCTTAATTTATTTATAGCAAGCTCTCCAGCCGGTAAAAAGATCGCATCATATAAAACCGATGCTGTGGTGATATAACTATTATCTATTTTGACCTCCTTATTTCCAGTGAGTTTCAAGGTCCCTGAATGCGGCGCAATAATATCTACTTTTGCTCCTTCATCTTCCAGAGTTTGCTTCATCGCCATCACTGATTTTTCATCGGAACCTTCGGCGCAAAGGAAAGCTACTTTTTTGCTTTTTACGAATTCCACCAGATTCTTCTGCATGCTCAAGGCTTTAGAAGACTTGGTTCGTTGCTCTACGAAAGTAGACTCAAATTTATCTCCGGCATCTGCTGGCACACCTTTATTCATTGGTTTTTCCGGCTCCCTTGGGAAATCTACTCCCAGGTTCTTTGCCACCTTTTTAGCCAGATTCATATCTACTTGCGTTAACAAACCAACCATTCGCTCTCTTATCTCCACGGTTTTCACCTTTCCTAATTCAAAACTGAAAGCATCAATAATATGTTTCTTCTCAATTGGTGTCTGGCTGTCGTAAAACATTTTCCCCTGACTGAAATGATCGGAAAAACTTTTACTCCTTGTTCTGATCTTGTTTCCATCAACCCTTTCAGTATGGGAAACAAAGCCGCCTTCAGACATTTTAGCCTGGAATGGACATCCTCCTCCCAAAGAGTTGGGATCGTAGCTGGTTCGGCCTTTATTGATCTCCTGCCTCATGTGACCGTCCCGCTGATTGTTATGCAATGGGGCGACCGGTCTGTTAATTGGAATTTCATGAAAATTTGGACCTCCCAAACGTTTCAGCTGAGTGTCCAGGTAGGAAAATAATCTTCCCTGTAACAGCGGGTCGTTGGTGAAATCTATCCCGGGAACCACATGCCCGGGGTGGAACGCAATTTGTTCAGTTTCAGCAAAGAAATTATCGGGATTTCGGTTAAGCACCATCTTTCCAATAATTTTCACAGGCACCTCTTCTTCAGGGATTAACTTTGTAGGATCAAGCAGGTCAAAAGAGAATTTGTGTTCATCTTCTTCAGGTATGAGCTGCACTCCCAATTCAAATTCAGGATAATTCCCGTCTTCGATTGAAGTCCATAGGTCTTCCCGGTGAAAATCTGGGTTAAATCCTGATATTTTCTGGGCTTCTTCCCAAACCACGCTATGCACGCCGAGAATAGGCTTCCAGTGAAATTTAACGAAGGTGGCTTTTCCTTCTTTATTGACGAATTTAAAGGTATGTACTCCAAAACCTTCCATCATTCTAAAACTCCGCGGAATCGCGCGATCAGACATTGCCCAAATCACCGTATGAAGGGATTCCGGCATTAACGAGACAAAATCCCAGAAGGTATCGTGAGCCGCAGATGCCTGAGGAATTTCATTATTAGGTTCGGGTTTGATGGAATGTACCAAATCGGGGAATTTCATGGCATCCTGAATAAAAAATACAGGCATATTATTACCCACCAGGTCGTAATTTCCATCATCGGTATAAAACTTTGTGGCAAAACCACGAACGTCCCGGGCAAGATCTGTAGAACCTTTGAAGCCTACTACCGTTGAGAAACGCACAAAAACGGGTGTCTTTTTTGAAGGGTCCTGGAGAAAACCGGCCTTGGTATATTTTTCCATAGATTCATACACCTGGAAATATCCATGTGCACCGGAACCCCTTGGATGAACAATTCTTTCCGGAATTCTTTCATGGTCAAAATGGGTCATTTTTTCCCTGTAAATAAAATCTTCCAGTAAAGAAGGTCCTCTCTCTCCTGCACTAAGGGTATTTTGATTATCGTTAATCCTTACCCCCTGATTGGTGGTTAAAAACTGATCAGTGCCATCTTCTCTATTTCGCTCCAGGTCTTTTGATTTTTTGTTGTGTTCTTCATTGTTTTCTTCTGAATTCTTCATAATTATTGATTTTAGATGGTTTCTATAAATTTCCTAAATAAAGTGCAGATCAAGGAATTGGGCCTTGTTAAATAAATCCTATAATTCTTGCTGAATATCAACAGGATAAAATATTTTTTCCAACTTGTTATCAGGCTAAAAGAAAAAAAATGGAGATAGATAAAACTCAAAAATTAGGCAGATTAGATTATAAGATTACCCGTTGGATGTATGAATACGGGAAACCATTATTAAGAGTTTCCATCGCCATTATTTTTATTTGGTTTGGGGCATTAAAAGTGGTTTTCGACAGTCCGGCGCAGGAATTAATCGCAGCCACCGTTTTCTGGTTCGATCCTGAGATCTTTATTCCTATACTCGGAATTTGGGAGGTGCTGATAGGTTTACTGATGCTTTCCCGAAAAACAATAAGAATCGCCGTGCTTTTATTATTTCTTCAAATGCCGGGAACTTTTCTGCCTTTGATAATCTTACCGGATGTTGTTTTTGAAGATTTCCCGTTTGTACTTACAACCGAAGGGCAATACATCATTAAAAACCTTGTGATAATTACCGCGGCAATTGTGGCCGGGGGATCGGTTCGGGAAAGGGAATTCGTAGAACAGGATTTAAAATCGGCTGATGCCGAAAATGATTAAATAAAAAGCCGGAAAAAAGATTCTTTCCGGCTCGGTCTAAATTTTTTTAGTCTTAGAACTCCTGGTTAATAGCCAATCTAAGTTTACGGGAGTAATCTTCTTCCAGCCAGTCCCTGTAGTTCTGTGTGCTTTTACTAATGCAATAAGAATACTGTTTGATCCTTGATGAAATATCATCTCTGAGATCTTTTATAAGCAGTCTGGCGTCAAATACATCTTCGCTGTTTTCAACACACATTTTCACGTGTTGGTCCATAGACCATTCTAACACGGCTTTAGATCTCAGGCCTTCTTTTATCACCCTATCATAAGCGGCTTCAACATCAAAATCTACTTTTTCGGTTTTAGCAAATTTCTCTCTAATTTCCGGAGGCATTTCATACTTAAATTCTCTTTCAATTTCTTCATCGCTCAGCAGGCTTTCAAAATAGAAATCGGGCGCTCTAAAAATTTGCCGCCAGTCTACCGGTGTGCTCCATTCCCCAAAACGGGAAAGATTGTTCCCCAGGTCTAAAACTGAAAATTCAGATTTTCCGGGTAGAATTCTTGAGCCCCTACCAATCATTTGAAAATAAAGAGTGAGCGATTTTGTAGCCCGGTTTAAAATAATGGTTTCTACGGTTGGTTCATCAAATCCCGTGGTTAAAATACTTACTGAAGTGACAATAGCCCCCGGAGTGTGTTTAAACCATTTTAAAATATCTCTTCGGTCCTGCTTTCCTGTGGTATTGTCAAGGTGTCTAATGGGCAGCCCGGCATTTTTAAAGGTTTCGTAGACTTCAATTGAAGTATTGATACCGTTATTAAAAATAAGGGTTTTCTTCCCTCTGGATTTGTCATAATAAGCATTCAGAAGTTTTTCCTGCATGCTATAGTTTGTATAAAGCTCTTCTGAAGATTTGACGGTATAGTCCCCGTTCATTCCCACCTTCAAACTTGTTAAACCAACATTGTAACTATAAGTGTTGGCTTTGGCTAGAAATCCTTTATCGATTAAGGAAGAAATAGAGTCTCCCACGATTAGTTCACGATAATTATCCTTCATGGGTAATTTAATATTTGAACTCAAAGGTGTGGCGGTTACTCCAAGAATAAAGCATCTTTCAAAAAATTTAAAGAGTTTTCTGAAGGAATTATAATGAGCTTCATCGATAATAACCATCCCGATATCATCCATTTCAAGCTTTTCGTCGTTCAGGCGATTATTCAGAGTTTCTACCATCGCCACAAAGCACATATAGTCTTCCTGATCTGGTAGTTCTTTAACCTTGCTGTTAATTATCTTGTTTCGAACACCGAAATCTGTCAGCATCGTAGAGGTTTGCTTACAAAGCTCAATCCTGTGTGTTAGAATTAAAACCTTCTTCTGGGTACGCTGAATATACTCCCGTACCATTTGGGAAAAAATGACGGTTTTTCCGCCACCGGTGGGCAATTGATAAAGCAAATTATAATGCTCAGGATGCTGCTCAATCACCTGGAAGATTTTTTCTATATCTTCCTGCTGATAGCCATACAATTCCTTATCTACTTTCTTGTCTTCTATTCCGAATGTTTCAACCTCCATAGTATCATTTAAAACTCCAATTTTGCAAAAATAGCTGATTTCTTAGGTTTAGGAAAATATTTATGTAGGAAATACAAAAATGAAATTTTTCTTTGCTTAAATTTATAGAATAAATCTTCGTTCACTCCAAATCCAAGATTCCTCACTCCCCCATTTTAATCTGAATTTTTTGAAAACTTTAGAATTTATTTTATGGTCGGGAAAAATTACTTAGCCTTATTAAGGGAGAATTTTCTTTTTAAAGACCTTCAAGCAGACCAACTTCCGGGGTTTTTAAGTTCTTTCCAGGAAGAGATTTGGCCAAAGCACACCTGCAATATTTCCAAAAGTCCTACGCTCTATCGATTTTACGTGATTGCCAGCGGAAGAGTTAAGATTTACCGCGTTGACCCGGAAACCGCGAGAGAATTCACCATGTTTATACTCCAAAAGAACGATGTATTTGATATTTTATGTCTTCTGGAAAAGTGCGAGCATAGGGTTTTTTATGAATCTCTGGATGAAGTTGTGCTACTTTCAGTTCGTATAGAAACCATGCGCGATTGGATAAGAAAATATCCACAAATCAATAAATCTCTTTTGCCGTATATGGGAAAACAGATCAGGGTTTTGGAAGATTACACGTCAAATGTTGTGCTGGCAGATATCTCCAGCAGATTAGCAAAACTGATCCTAACCCATATTAATCAAAAATCAAAAAAGCTGGAACTTATCAATGATCTCTCAAACGATGAACTTGCCAATCTCATAGGTACAACCCGCGCGGTGGTGAACAGACATCTTCAGCAATTCAAAAAAGATGGAATTCTTAAAATAAGCAGGAAAAAAGTAGAAATCAAGAATTTGCAATTACTTCAGGAACAGGCAGAAAAAAATCATTTTCAGGGTTAAAATGGATCTGTTAAATAATATATAATATTGTTTAAGTGCTACTTACGTAGTATTCCCTGGATTGGAATCAGCATATCTTTATATCAATCTAAAAAATATGCTGTCATGAAAAAGTTAATTTTTAGCATGGTATTTATGGGGATGGTATTCTCCAGCTATGCACAGAAGGTCATCCGTCTGGATGAAGTAACAATGGAGCTAAGCTCCGAAGCTCTCAGGTTAGATCCTAACTCAAATTCACTAATCGTGGATATTCCAGAAAAGTACACCGGTCACTTTAGTGAAAGCCCATTGAGGTTTGTGCGGGAAAATTTTGATATCCAAAAATTTATCGTCGCTAACCGGGACTCTGATTATGATTTTTACGATGTTTCCTTTAAAACAAACAAAGGAAATTTAAAAGTGAGATTTAATGATCGAGGCGATCTTTTAACCAGTTACCAGGTTTTCAAAAATGTAAAAATGCCTTATGCAACTACCGCAAATGTATTAAGACAAAACCCTGATTACTCAATTATAGCAAACAAACACATTGCTTCTTCGAGAAACAGCTGGACTTTAAACAAAGAATTTTATAAAATTAAACTTAGAAACGGAACTAAAACCAAAAATATCAAGGTAGACCTGGATAAATCAGGAATGGGTAAACTCGCAGGAATGTAAGTTTCAGTTTTTCAGAAGGGAACACGGCCCCCGGTCAAGGGCCGTGTTTATATTTATACGTCAAAAAGATCGGAAGACAGATAACGATCCCCGCGATCACAAATAATACTTACAACCAGACCACTATCCAATTCCTCACATAAGCGAATAGCAGCCGCTGCTGCCCCTCCACTGCTCATCCCTGCAAAAATACTTTCCTGACGGGCCAGCTTAATCGTCATTTGTTTAGCCTCTTCTTCGCTCACTTCAAGAATTCGATCTACCTTCTCTTTTTTAAAAATCTTCGGAAGATATTCCTCTTTCCATTTCCTGATGCCTGGAATTCTGGAATTATCGGTTGGTTGAACTCCTACGATCTGAATATCTTTATTTTTTTCTTTAAGGTATGTTGAAGTTCCCATAATTGTACCTGTGGTACCCATAGAAGAAACAAAATGAGTGATTTTATGCCTGGTGTCGTTCCAAATCTCCGGCCCGGTACTATTATAATGAGCCTTCCAGTTATCATCATTGGCAAACTGATTAATCATGAAATGGTCACCATCTTTAAGTTTGGCTTCAGCATAGTCCCTGGCCCCTTCAATACCTCCTTCAGCATCGGTTAAGGTTACTGTTGCGCCATAGGCTCGCATGGTTTGAACTCTTTCAATTGTAGAATTTTCAGGCATAACAAGCTCTAAATTCAAATGAAATATTTCTGCAATCATTGCCAGAGCAATCCCGGTATTTCCACTCGTAGCCTCAATTAATTTGGTTTCTTTGGTAATATCTCCTCTTTCCAGAGCGCTTTTTATCATATTGTAAGCAGCCCTGTCTTTCACACTTCCTCCCGGATTCTGACCCTCAAGCTTAAAATAAAGCTGAACATTGGGGTTTTTCACCAATCTGTTAGCTTTAACCAAAGGGGTATTTCCAATTAGATCTAATATAGAGTCATTCATTACTTCATACTGTTTTTAATGTTAATTTGAGGATTATGGGTAACTATAGAATTCTCAGGAACCGATTTGGTTAACCAAACATTTCCTCCAATCATACTATTCGCCCCTACAACCGTCTCCCCGCCAAGAATTGTAGCATTGGCGTAAATAGTTACATTATCCTCAATGGTGGGATGTCTTTTGGTATCTCTTAAATTGCGGTCTACATAGAGAGCCCCAAGAGTAACACCCTGGTAGAGTTTTACATTGTTTTTTATCACGGCTGTTTCGCCTATCACTATTCCTGTGGCGTGATCTATAAAAAAAGGAACCCCGATTTCGGCTCCCGGGTTAATATCAGTTCCGGTTAATGTATGCGCACACTCGGTCATTAATCTTGGCACCAACGGAAAACCAATTTTATAAAATTCGTGGCTTAACCTGTAAATAGCAATGGCGAAAAATCCCGGATAAGATAAATAAACCTCTTCAATGGAATTTGCAGCAGGATCATTTTGAGCAATGGCACTAGCGTCTTTATTTAATTTAGTTAAAATTTCAGGCAGTAAGCGAAGATAATCACACCAAATTTCATGACAGGATTTATCTGGTTGCCAACAAACTAGTTCGGCAAGTTCAGAAAAATCTTTCTCCAACTGCTCAATATTGCCTTTTACCGAGGTATCGGCATCAAATAGGGTATAAAAGATTTTATGTACAAAAGCTTCTGTCTTATCTTTTATACTCAATCTTAGATTGGGGAGTTGCTTTTGCTTTTCAATATTAGCAATAACCTGTTTTTCTATCATTCTGAAATTGATCTATGGTTGGCTTATATTCAAAAGTAATCAATAGAAAAATAAATTTTCTTGAATTTTCCTTAAATACTTATCGAAAGCTTCGGTAAAGTGATTTTAAGGTTTTTTACGATTTTACGATTTTCTTCTGAGTTATTGTTAATCTTTTGTCAATTAGTAATTTATGCGTTTGCATTCCTTGTATTTTTAAACTGTATAACCATTAAAACTTTAATATTATGGCACAGAATCCAAAACGTGAAGAGGAGCAAAAAGGTCAGAAAAAAACAACCGCTCCAAAGAAACAACCGTCAAAACAAGAAAAGCCTAAAAAGTAAGCTTTGATTGTCACATTTTTTAATTTTCTCAGACCACCCCAAAAGGGTGGTTTTTTATTTTCAAGATGCCTCAATTTAATTCATGATAATCTCCTGCAATTTAAACCATAGACTTTAACTTTGTCGGCTAAAATAGATTTCAGGTTTGAAGGAGTTTTACAATTTCGCGAAAGAACATTTTAGAAAAGTGAGTTTTGGTTGGTTATTAACCTTTCTCTCCAGTTTTGGACAAACTTTTCTCATCTCCATTTATGTACCTGAAATTATTCGGGAATTTCATTTAACCGAAGGTTCTTTTGGTGCCATCTATGCTGGTTGTACGGTGGCTGCTTCCATCATTATGCTTACTGTGGGGCACACTGTAGATCATAAACCGGCAAAAAAAGTTACCGCATATACAGTTTCAGGGCTAGCCTTATCAGCCATTTTATTAGGTTTTTCTTTCAATATTTTCTTCCTGTTTATCGCCTTGATGGGATTAAGATTAATGGGACAAGGCCTGCTTAGCCATATTAGTATGACTATAATCTCGAAATATTTCGATAAGAATCGTGGCAAAGCGCTTAGTATTTCTTCACTTGGTTATTCTATTGGAGAAGCTATATTCCCTGTTATTATCGCGTTGCTTATAGCATGGTTCGACTGGCGCGTAGCCACTATTGTAAGCGGAATAGGTTTGCTCCTTTACCTCATAAGATTGCACTTTACTGATTTAAGTGAATTTGACAAACAACTTTCAGGGACCAAAAGACCTTCTACATGGAATATGCTGAAAAATTATAAAAGTGTAGTTTTTGAAAGAAAATTTGGAATTATGATGCCTGCCAGTTTTATTCTGAGTTTCTCAATTACTGCCATATTTTTTTATCAATACGTTTTTGTAGAAAACAAAGGTTGGTCAGTACAGCTTTATGCCAGCTTTTTTACGGTGTATGCTATTACGAGACTGCTATTTTCTATTTTCGGTGGAATGTGGGTCGATAAATTTACGGCCAGGAAAATGTTCCGGTGGTTTCTTATCCCTATAATTTTAGGCCTGATCCCTTTCGCATTTATGGATAGTATTTTGGGAGCTTTTATTTTCCTAATAATGGCGGGAATTACTGTCGGGATGTCGGGAACAGTTCAAACTTCCCTTATTGCTGAAATGTATGGCACAGAACGGATGGGAGCTATCCGAAGTGTGTTTACCATGTTCATGGTTATTAGCACCGCCCTTGGCCCGCTTTTAGTTGGTTTCCTTTTGGATTTAAATATTGATTTCAGCTATATTATGCTGATGTTTATAGGTTTAATGACTTTAGTGGTACTTAATAATCAGCGAATTAGGACTGTTACCGAATAAGACTGAAATGCCCTTTTTGCGGTGGATAATCTTCTATTCTTATCTCGTACCAATAATCATCTGAAGGTAAATCCCGGCCGTTTAAAGTTCCGTCCCAACTAAAATTTTCACCGTCTCCCGATATTAGCAATTTCCCATAGCGGTCAAAAATTTGTATGCTGGAATTCCCGAAATATTCTAGGCCTTTAAGCCTGAAAACATCATTATACCCATCACCATTCGGGGTTATGAAATTTGGGAACACTATATGAGGGAATTCCTGAGTTATCATTTTACAGCCCGCCTTGTCCCTCATGTAAACAGTATAAATTCCGCCTGAAACATCAAACTCGGGAGAATCCTGAAAGTTTGTTCCGTCCAGCGAATACTCAAAATCTCCAGCTTCCGAGGCTTCAATAATTATTTTTCTTCCTTCGGAAATTATCCCTTCTATTTCCACTTTATCTACCGCACGCACCACTATTTCCTTTTCTACCGAACATCCATTAGTATTGGTCAATTCAACACGGTAAGTACCGGGAGTAGTTACTGAAATTTCTCTTGTGGTTTCACCGGTATTCCACAAATAATCTTGAACGTCATCACCTGCATCCAGCTCCAAAGTTATGTCTTCGCAGATCTGAAGTTCTTCATCTTCAACTTCCGGAATCCCTAATATTTCCAGTTCCACCGGAGTGCGGGAACTCGGTGTACATTCGAAACCCTCTTTAATGGCTTCAGCAAAAAATACGCCCTGAACTTCCGGAGTAAAACTATGGGAATTTTCAAGCAGAAGATCTGTTCCGTTTTCTGATGCATACCAATTGACGATTTCATCACTAGCTGTTTGAACGCTAAGGGAAGGAATCTCTTCACTTTCGCAAATTGTTTTATCCCCTGCGCTAACAGGGGGCGCAGGAGTCTCTACAATGTTAACCAGAAAAGCCTCTGAAACGGTACTACAAAGGTTATTAGAAAGGTTAACAGGATCTTCAGCAACCATAACTCTGTAGAAAGTAGTCCTGTTTAATTGAGAAATCGAATATTTATTGGAATTTTCATTGGGTATATCGTTCCAATTAAGATTATCGGTACTTTCCTGCCATTGGTAATAATGACTCTGATAAGCAGAAAAATCGGGCGTAGCGGTAAGGTCAAGGCTTACCGGGGCATTTTCTTCACATACGTTCAATTCCATACTATCAGTTGCCGGAGTACTAATTTCAGTAAGATCTCCACATGATCTAAAAATTATGTCGTCTATTGCCAAATCATTCCCATTACCACCATCAGAATTGTTATACATTCTCAAGATAACAGAATTCTGCCCCGGCTCACTTTTAAAAGTTAATGCATATTGCTCCCATCGCGGTGTAGTGGTAGCAAAGATATCTCCGGTGCTTCCTTCGGCTAAAATATCAGTATCGGTTTCATCCCAGATCTGAAATTTTACATTTACAGGAATATCTCCGTTTTGACTGCTGTTAGCGGCCCTTAAAATATTCATTAAAAAAGCTGAAAATTCATAGCTTGTATTCTCACACAATCCGGAAACTTTATATTGGTAAAACTGCCCGGCAGTATAATCTGCATTAACGATTAATGCATCCTTGTTAGATATTGTGGTGTTTGGTAGGTAGGAAAACCAGGTAGTTATATCATTTCCAATGTTTTCAGTAATTGTGTACTCCCCGTCCTGAGGGTCTTGGTTATCTACAAAAGTATAATTGGTAGTTCCAGTTGGTAAAGGTCCTCCCATACTAAAATCTTCATGAAAAATAGGGTCTCCCTTACTCCCCTCGCAAAATCCCAATTGGGAAAAAACCTGAGAAGTGGTTAAAAATAAGGCAAAAAGGAAGAAAATTTTCATTCTTCACAAATCTATTAATACTCCTCTCAAGGAAAAAATTATAGCTAATAAAGTCGGGTTTTTGTGATCTTGGTCTGAAGTTTTTCTGAAAGTTCCAGCAACCAGTTCAGCTGATTAATCACTAAATGAGCTTCGCGAAGTTGCTCCCGGAGATTTTCATCGGGTTCATTTCCCTTGATTTCTTGTTCTTCGCTTTTAAGTAAAAGCTTAGCGAAATTACGGTTAAGTGCTTTCCCTGCCTCGTTTGACACTTCTTTATCGGGCCGGGAACCTATTTCCTGTGAAGAAAGTAAATTTTCAGTATTGCTAAGATTTTGTAAAATATGTTGAACCAACACTTCAAAATGCTCAGAAGCCGAGGTAGTTTTATGGTTTCTGATAAAAGTTCCCAGGGAAGCCAGAGCACTCAGGAAAGTCTGGTTAATTCCAACGATCTCATAAATGCCGCTTATTTCTTTTTGTTTGGATTTCGGCTCCTGGGTCATTCGCTGAAAAGCAGTACTAAGATTCCCGGTTTCAAGGAAAGCAGTTTTCCTGGCCAGTTTATACGAAACCGGCAATTTCCCCTTATCCCGATAAAAACCTGCTATTTCTTCAAGGTAAGCTTTATTCGCCTGGACGCTCTTCAGCATTACATTTTTAATCGCTTTCACCTCCCATGCAGGCCATAGAAAAAGGTTCCCCAATGCAGCAAGCCCTGCACCTACCAGGGTATCCACTATTCTGTATTGGATCACATTATAAACATCCGGTTGCAATAAAGA
>DATISX010000124.1:0-6849 GCA_035468275.1 Salegentibacter sp. | reverse complement strand
ACCACACCTTCCTGTAATGCGATTAGCCCTGTAAGTGTCTTAAAAGGAGACCCTGGAGGGTATTCAGCTAAAAGTCCGCGGTCGTATAAAGGACGGGCAATAGAATCGTAATATAGTCTTGTGTAATTTGGGGATCTTTTTCGTCCAACCAGAATGGCAGGATCATAACTTGGGGCCGTTACCAGAGCAAGTATTTCTCCCGTAGCGGGTTCAATAGCGACAATTCCCCCACGCTTGTTCTGCATTAATTTTTCGCCGTATTCCTGTAATTTTGAATCAAGTGTGATATTTATATCCTTTCCTTTCTCCGGAAGGGTATCATAGATTCCATTTTTATAAGGCCCAATATCCCTGTTGAAACGATCCTTCTGAATATATTTCACGCCCTTTACTCCGCGTAATAAGTCTTCGTAGACACTTTCAACTCCACTGCGGCCAATAAGGTCACCCGAAATATAATAAGGATTATCATTGATGATTTGTTTATTTACCTGGGCAATATAACCAAGCACATTGGCACTGTGGTTAACCTGGTAATCTCTTAGGGAACGCTTCTGAATATAGAAACCTTCATATTTTCTCATCTTTTCCTGCAGAAAGGCATATTCACTTTTGGTGAGTTGAGGGATTACAATGGAGGGCAGGAGCGGAGAATAGATCTTGGCTCGATCGAGTTTCTGTCCCAACTCTTCCGGAGTAATATTTAAAATTTCTGAGAATTCCAGGGTATCGAAAGGCTTCAAATTACGCGGAATCACCATCACATCGTAAGAGGGTTGATTGGATACCATAAGCTCGCCATTTCGGTCGTAGATATAGCCGCGCTGGGGGTAATCATAATTAATCTCAATCGCATTATCCTGAGATCTCAACGCCATTGAAGTGTCAATTACCTGAAGATAGAAAACACGGGCCAGAAAGATAAGGCCGGTAGTTAAAATAATTATGTAGAGAAGTAATTTCCTCATCTATATTTCTTGCTGAAAAGGCTTAGGCTTAAGATCACCAGAATTCCGGTGAATATACTTGAAAATAACGTCTTTTTCAAGATCAATATTATATGACTTAAGCTGAACATTTCAAAAGAAAACAAGACTAAATGATGAATGAGAACCATTATAAAAATATAGGTCAACCTTGCCCCAAATGGAGTGGCGGAAAGCTTAATATTCTGGTGGTCATAACTTACCCCAAAAGAGAACCTAAGCAGGGTAGGACGCACAAAAGCCGCAATTAAACAAGCGGCTGCATGAATACCACCACTGTCCTCAAAAATATCAATACTCAATCCCAGTAAAAATGAAAGAATAAGAAATAAGGTCTGGTTGCTGTTAAATGGATACAACAGAATAAAAAGCAGGTATAGGTATGGATTAATATACCCCAGAAAGTTAATGTTGCTAAGAATCAAAACCTGAAGCAGGATAAGACCAACAAACCGGACGATATTTGAAATTATGCTGCTATTCATCTACCTCATCTAAAGAAAGAATTTGCTCTCTGTCTACATTTTCAATAATATATACGAAACCAATATTGGTCATATCGTTAAAAAGCCTCACATTGATTTCGTAATAGCTTCCGCTTTCGTCCAGTTCAAAATCTTCAATACTTCCAATATTCAAGCCTTCGGGAAAAATCAGGGAGCGCCCACCGGTAATAATAGTATCCCCTTTCATAACGGGGGCCTGTCTTGGTACATCTATAAGCTGAACAAGATTAGGGTCTCTGCCATTCCAAATCAGACTTCCAAAATGATTAGTTTTGCTTAGTTGCGCGTTTATCCTGCTTTGGGTATGTAGAATGGAAATTACACGTGAAAACCGGCTGTTAACCCGATCTACAATCCCAATAACCCCTTTGCTGGTCACCACCCCAAATTCGGGTTGAATTCCATTGTCTTCCCCTTGATTTATTGTGAGATAATTATCTGCTTTGGAAAAATTATTATTGATCACCTGGGCTGCCCTGAAATAATAGGTGCCTTCAAAATTAGAGCTATCTGTATAATTTTCTACTGAAATAGTATCGTTGAGGTTCGTGAGAATATTTCGGAGTTCATTGTTCTCCTCCAGCAGGCGTTTGTTGTATTCTTCCAGGTACAAATAATTCTTGATGTTGCTGGTCCAGGAATATACTCCGCCGGTGACAGCGTTGGCCGAACTTATAAACCGACTTTTATGAAAAGAATGGGTTTGGATCGTGAAAAATACAGATAATGCCAGCAGAAATAAGAATAGAAGATTATTCTTATTACGGATAAGAAAATTAAAGATTTGCTGCATAAAATAGTTTCTCCTACTTGATCAGGATTCCCTTATATCTGCTTAAGGTTTTCAGGGTTATTCCGGTTCCTCTAACCACCGCTCTTAGCGGGTCTTCAGCAATGTAAACAGGAAGGTCGGTTTTCTGGGATAAACGTTTGTCCAGTCCTCGTAACATAGAACCTCCTCCGGCAAGATAAATTCCGGTGTTGTAAATATCGGCTGCAAGTTCGGGTGGTGTTTGGGATAATGTTTCCATTACAGCATCTTCAATACGAAGAATAGATTTATCTAAGGCCTTAGCTATTTCCCGGTAAGAAATATTAACCTGTTTTGGTTTTCCGGTTAGCAAGTCACGTCCCTGAACGCTCATTTCCTCTGGTGGAACTTCCAAATCTTCGGTCGCAGCACCTATCTGGATCTTTATTTTTTCAGCAGTTCTCTCTCCAACGTAAAGGTTGTGTTGAGTACGCATGTAATACACAATATCGTTGGTAAAAACGTCACCGGCGATCTTTATTGATTTGTCACAAACAATTCCGCCCAGGGCGATAACCGCGATTTCGGTAGTACCGCCACCTATATCCACGATCATATTCCCTTTCGGCTGCATAATATCTACTCCAATCCCTATTGCCGCAGCCATAGGTTCGTGGATAAGGTAAACCTCTTTTCCGTTAACGCGTTCAGCACTTTCTTTTACCGCTCGCATCTCAACTTCAGTAATTCCGGAAGGAATACAGATCACCATCCTTAAAGCGGGAGTGAACATTTTCTTCTTCAGCGCAGGAATCTCCTTGATGAACATAGTGAGCATTTTCTCACTCGCATCAAAATCTGCAATTACTCCATCTTTTAGAGGACGAATTGTTTTGATGTTTTCGTGGGTTTTCCCCTGCATCATGGCAGCTTCTTTCCCTACGGCAGTTATTTTTCCTGAAGTCCGGTCGCGGGCTACTATTGAAGGACTATCTACAACAACTTTGTCGTTGTGGATAATCAATGTGTTTGCGGTTCCTAAATCTATCGCTATTTCTTCAATGAGAAAGTCAAAAAATCCCATAGTATGTTAAGTGTTGAGGTTTGGTAAATGTAATAAAATTAATGTTTAAAATGGCGGGTTCCTGTAACCACCATAGCAATATCATTTTCGTTGCAATAATCTATACTAAGCTGATCTTTAATAGATCCTCCCGGTTGAATTACCGCTGTAATTCCTGCGTTTCCGGCAATTTCCACACAATCCGGGAAAGGGAAAAATGCGTCACTGGCCATCACGGCACCACTCAGATCAAAGTTAAAAGAACGAGCCTTATCTATGCTTTGATTTAGCGCATCTACACGTGAGGTCTGGCCTGTACCACTGGCACAAAGTTGTTTATTTTTCGCCAAAACAATGGTATTTGATTTGGTATGCTTGCAAATTTTGGAAGCAAATAACAAGTCAGATAACTCGGCATCGGTTGGTTTATTGTTGGTGGCTTGCTTTAAATCTTGAGCCACATCAGTTTTAAGATCTTTCTCCTGAACTAATACTCCGTTCAGGCAGGTTCTAACCTGTTTTTTCGGAAGTTCTAATTCCTTCTGAATTAACAAGATCCTGTTTTTCTTTTCTTTTAGAATTTCTTCAGCTTCCGCGGAAAAAGAAGGTGAAATCACTACTTCACAGAATAGTTTGTGGATCTCTTCAGCAGTAGCCTTGTCGATCTCAACATTGCTAATCAAAATTCCGCCGAAAGCAGAAACAGGATCTCCCGCCAAAGCATCGGTATAAGCCTCAAGCAAAGTCTCGCGCTGAGCGATTCCGCAGGCGTTATTGTGTTTTAAAATAGCAAAAGTAGGTGCTTCTCCTTTAAATTCGTTCATAAGATTTACCGCCGCATCAACATCCAGAAGGTTGTTGTAAGATAGTTCTTTCCCGTGTATCTTTTCGAACATCGCATCAAAATCTCCAAAGAAAAATCCTCGCTGGTGTGGGTTCTCGCCGTAGCGCAGTTCCTGGCCGTTTTGAATGCTTTCTTTGTAAACATTCACTTCATTTTCAGCATTGAAATAGTTGAAAATTGAAGTGTCATAATGCGAGGAAATATTAAAAGCCTTGGTCGCAAATCTCTTGCGATCGGTAAGACTGGTTTCGCCATTCTTTTCGTTCAGTAAATTTTCAAATTCTTTGTAATCTTCAACAGATGAAACACAAAGCACATCTTTAAAATTCTTGGCCGCGGCACGTATAAGTGAAATTCCTCCAATATCAATCTTTTCAATAATATCTTCTTCAGAAGCACCCGAAGCAACTGTTTTTTCAAAAGGATAAAGATCAACGATCACAATGTCAATCTGCGGAATTTCATATTCAGCCAGTTCCTTCACATCACTCTCATTTTCCTGGCGATTCAGTATCCCACCGAAAACCTTTGGGTGAAGGGTTTTAACCCGCCCGCCAAGAATGGAAGGGTAGGAGGTAATATCTTCAACCGGGATAACTTCTATTCCCAGCTCTTTGATAAATTTCTCGGTTCCTCCGGTAGAATAAATCGTGATTCCCAGCTCATTGAGTTTTTTGGCAATAGGAGCAAGGCCGTCTTTGCTGAATACAGAAATTAAAGCAGATTTTGCTTGTTTTAAGTCGCTCATTGTGTTGTGTTTGATGAAGGGGCAAAAGTAAGTATTTAAGCCACAAACTTAAAAGCGAATGAATTTATTTATCAATAAAATTGTAACGAATATTTAACCCTGGCGTCTTATCTTGTGATTCCTTTAAATACGGCAGTTAACTGTATGTTTATATATCTTAGACTTTTAAAAGAAAGCTTTACTTTTGCTGTGAACGCGCTTAGAAATAATAAGCTGCGCACCTTTCTTTCCTTGCTGGGAGTTACCATTGGTATTTTTTCCATAATCGCAGTACTCGCTGCTGTAGATTCGCTCGAAAAAGAGATTAAAGGCAGTTTGAGTTCGCTGGATAACAGCACTATTATCATTATGCGCTTTTCCTTTGGTCCTACTGATATCCCGCAGTGGAAAAGACAGCAGTTTCCGGATGTTTCCTACGATGAATATCAGCATTTGAAAAGAAACTTAGACGATCTTGAAGCGGTAAGTTACGTGATTGGTGTTCCTTCAGAATCTATGAAATACCGGGATGTGACCAGTGAAAATGTTGATGTTGGTGCCGTGACTAGTGAATATTACGATATTGAGGCTTTCGAATTAAGTGAGGGACGGTTTTTTAACGAATCGGAATCGGTAAGTGGATCTCCCGTTATTGTTCTTGGTCACGAAATTGCGAATAATCTCTTCGGAAATTCCAATCCTTTGGGACAGGAAGTAAGACTATACGGCCGAAAGATGCAGGTTATTGGCGTTTTAGAAAAACAGGGAAGTTCTCTCTTCGGAAATTCCAGGGATGGCCAGGCTTTTGTGCCTGTTAATCTCGTAAGAAGAATTTTTGGCGATAACAATAAAGGGGTCTTTCCACAAATAGTTCTTAAGCCAGAAGATGGAGTGGATAATGCCGAATTTGTGGCTATGGTAGAGGCTCAACTAAGAAATTACCGGGCGATAAAACCTGGTGAGACCAATAACTTTTTTATTAATCAGCTTCAGGGCTTTGCCGATTTTATAGATAATATAACCGGACAAATGAATATTATAGGCCTTATCATAAGTGGCTTCTCATTATTGGTAGGTGGTTTTGGAATTGCCAATATTATGTTCGTTAGCGTGAAGGAGCGCACCAACCTCATTGGAATTCAGAAATCTTTAGGAGCTAAAAACAGGTTTATCCTTTTTCAATTTCTGTTCGAAGCCGTTATTTTATCTGTAATTGGAGGATTAATAGGACTGTTTCTGGTGTGGGTGGTTTCAATAATTGCCTCGCAATTCACAGGCGATTTCGAATTTGTTCTTTCCCTATGGAATCTGATGCTGGGAACAATTGTTGCCGCCGTGATAGGATTGATTAGCGGGATAATTCCTGCGATCTCTGCCTCAAAACTAGATCCTGTTGAAGCGATACGTACAGGGATGTAAATTTTTGTTTAAACAATATGTTTATGAATTTTTCAATTAAAGCCAAAAATAAGATTGTGTTTATAGCGATTTTATTTCTAAGCCTTTTGAGCTTCAAAACTGCTGCCCAGGAATCTGATTTTATTCTTTCTGAAAAAGAAAATTTGGAATGGTTAAAGAATTTGGATTCTGAAGATTTAGAAGATCAATTTAATAAACTAAAAGACCGATTTGTCCAGGATACTGCTGTTTATAAAATTTTAAGCACAACATATGTGCCTCCACAAGAAAAAAAATCTCTCGCTAAAAGGAATTTTCTAAAAGAGTCCAAAGTCCGGCCCTTATATTTCTTTACTTATAAAAAGAATCAATTTAAGCTAAGAACTAATCCTGAAATACAAAATATTCTTGAGTTAAATAAAATCCTTGATGTAGAAAAGATTTCAGGAATAAAAGTTTACACGGGTAATATTGCGCGTGCATTATATGGGTCTTCTGGCTCTTATGGAGTGGTTAATATTCTGATTAAAGATGAGGCTACGTTCAATAAAATGAAAGAGACATTGTAAAAAAA
>DATISX010000123.1:0-12332 GCA_035468275.1 Salegentibacter sp. | reverse complement strand
GGCGATTTACCGCTCACCCATGCTTATCACGCTTTCCCGAACAACGGAAACCAACCTGAAATACTTAAGCGTTTCTCGGTAGCAGGGCACACGAGCTTTGAAACCATGTATTACAACGAATTTTTTAGCGACCGCCAGGCAATGCTTCATGTGAAGCACCAATTCAGACCAATGGAGCTCAACAGGTTTATGAAACCAGAATTTGTAATCATCTCCCGCCACGCCATTGGATCGTTTAAAAATCCTGAAGACCACGCAAATATTTCATTCAATACTTTAGATCACGTCTATTCAGAAGCCGGAGTCGAGTTAAATAACATCCTGGCCGGTTTTGGTCTTGGAACCGCATACCGTTATGGAGGTTATAACCTAGCGGGTTTTAATAAAAATTTTGCTTTTAAATTCACCTTTCAACTACAGCTCTAGGGTCTTACATTAATTTCTAAATTCCCGCTATTTAGTTAGGCTTTTCATACCTTTGCGCTCGCTTAATTTTTACCCATGTCCAAAATTTTCAGCTTTGGTTTCTGGAACTCTCTTGCGAGGACGATTCTTCGGAACAGAATTATCATTATTCTCCTGGTAGTCGCCACCACCGCTTTTTTGTCCACTCAGTGGAAGAATATTCAATTTTCCTTTACCGAGGCCAATTTGCTGCCCGATGACCACGAAGCTAATTTAACTTACAATAATTTTCTGGACACTTTTGGGGAAGAGGGAAATCTTGTGATCCTTGGTGTTAAGGATTCCACTTTATTTACCCCTGAAAAGTTTGAAGCCTGGACAGCTTTAAACGAAGAGCTTGAAAGCTATTCGGAAGTTGATTATGTTATCTCAGTTAGCAATCTAAAGAAGCTGAAAAAGTTCAGCGATCCAAATCGCTTTGAGATGGTTCCTTTTATCGAGGAAGAAGATCCAGATAGAAAGCAGCTAAAAGCATATGAAGACGAACTTTTTACCGCTCTGCCATTCTATGAAAACCTGGTTTACAGTTCCCATTCCAATACGATCCAGTCGGCGCTTTACATCAATAAAGAGATTGTAAATTCAGAAGAAAGAAAAGATTTCGTGCTTGAAAAGCTCCGGCCACTCATCAGGGACTTTGAGGATATGCACGAAATTGATGTTAAGGTCTCAGGAATGCCCTACATACGCACCCTTAACGCACAAAATATCATGGATGAGATTGGTCTCTTTATCCTGGCGGCACTAGGTGTCACTTCCCTCCTATTCTTTTTCTTCTTCCGATCGATTCGAGCCACGGTAATTTCTATGATAACCGTTTGTATTGGAGTGATGTGGGCTTTTGGAGTTATTGGGCTGTTGCATTATGAGATTACTGTCCTTACCGCTTTGATTCCACCCCTCATCATTGTAATCGGGATTCCTAACTGTATTTTCCTTATCAATAAATATCAGCAGGAAATAAAAAAACACGGGAACCAGGCAAAATCACTTCAGCGCGTGATCACCAAAGTGGGGAATGCTACACTAATGACCAATGTGACCACAGCTTCAGGTTTTGCAACCTTTATCCTTACCGACAGCACTTTATTGAAGGAATTTGGTTTAGTCGCTTCCATAAATATCCTGGCTATTTTTGTGCTGAGCTTGTTAATTATTCCGATAATTTATAGCTATATGTCTGTGCCAGAAGACAAACACCTCAAGCATCTTAACAAAAGGTGGATTGGTGGTTTTGTAGACTGGATGGAACGGATGGTAAGACATCACAGAATTGGGATTTATATTATTTCAGTGCTCTTGCTGGTTTTCAGCATCATTGGAATTTACAGCATTAAGATTTCAGGGAGTTTACTTGAGGATATGCCCCAGGAAGCCACTTTCTTTCAGGATATCAAGTTTTTCGAGGAAGAGTTCGATGGCGTGATGCCGATGGAAATTCTTGTAGACACCAAACGTCCGAAGGGCGTATTGAAGCTTTCTACCTTGAAACGTCTGGAACGTCTGGAAGAAGAAATTGGAGATGTCCCCGAGCTTTCAAAACCGCTCTCTGTAGTACGTTTAGTGAAATATACCAAGCAAGCTTATTACAATGGAAATCCTAAATACTTTCAGCTTCCTACTTCCCAGGAACAAAACTTTATTATGCCTTACACCAAAGGAATGAATGCAGGAGAAGACCTCCTGAATTCCTATGTGGATTCTACCGGCCAATATGCCCGGATCACCACTTTCATGAAAGATATAGGCACCGATAAGATGGAACGTATTGAAGAGAATCTCTGGCCTGAGATCAACAAAATTTTCCCCGAAGAACAATATGAAGTTTCTTTAACCGGTAAGGCGCTAATCTTCCAAAAAGGAACAAATTACCTGGTGAAAAACCTGGTGATCTCTCTTTCGCTGGCCATTTTTCTTATCGCAATCTTCATGGCCTGGATGTTCAGGTCTTTCAGAATGATTCTGGTATCCCTGGTTCCTAACCTGCTTCCGCTTTTAATAACTGCCGGAATGATGGGCTTTTTGGGTGTTCCCATAAAACCGTCTACCATTTTGGTATTTAGTATAGCTTTCGGGATTTCGGTAGATGATACTATACATTTCCTGGCAAAATACAGGCAGGAGCTTAAAGCGAATAACTGGAAGATAAAACGTTCGGTTTACGCAGCACTCCGGGAAACCGGAGTAAGTATGTTCTATACCTCCATTGTGCTTTTCTTCGGATTTTCGGTTTTCATGATAAGCAGTTACGGCGGAACAGTAGCGCTGGGTGGGTTGGTTTCAGCAACTCTGCTTTTCGCTATGCTTTCTAACCTATTATTGTTGCCATCGCTTTTATTATCGCTTGAAAGAAGCATAGCTAATAAAGAAGTATTAAAAGAACCGGCAATGAAGATCATTGAAACCGAAGAGGATGAAGAGGAGATCACAAAAGAAGAACTAAACCACCCCGAAAAAAATTAATCAGGCCGGAAGGCATTCAAAATAAAACGCTTACTTGCTAAGCATAAACGGAAAAATTATCTTTGTTTCTTTCTAAATCTAACATAAATGATAAAAGCAAAAATTGCTGAAATATTAGACAGCGATCAGTTATTACAGGAATTTGAAGTTAAAGGTTGGGTACGCTCTTTCAGGAGCAATCGCTTTATCGCGATGAACGACGGTTCAACCATCAACAACCTTCAATGTGTTGTAGATTTCGAAAATTTCAATGAAGACCTTTTAAGAAGGGTTAGCGTAGGAGCCGCCATAAGAGTTCTTGGCACTCTCAAAGAAAGTGAAGGCAGCCAACAACGCGTAGAGATAGAAGTTAAGGAACTGGAAGTGCTGGGAGATGCGAATCCTGAAGATGTGAAATTAACTATTCTTTCTCCTAAACGTCACAGCCTGGAAAAACTTCGGGAGCAAGCTCATTTAAGGGTGCGAACCAATACTTTTGGTGCCGTAATGCGTGTGCGTTCAAAATTGTCTTTTGCCGTCCACAGTTACTTTCAGCAAAATAATTTCCATTATGTAAACACGCCGATAATCACGGGAAGTGATGCCGAAGGGGCCGGGGAAATGTTTAAGGTAACAGCATTCGATTTAAAAAATCCGCCTAAAAACGAAGACGGTAGCATAGATTATAAAAAAGATTTCTTCGGAAAAGAGACCAACCTGACCGTTTCAGGCCAGCTGGAAGCCGAAACCTATGCCTTAGGACTTGGGCAGGTTTACACCTTTGGGCCAACCTTTAGGGCTGAAAATTCCAATACCTCAAGACACCTTGCAGAATTCTGGATGATAGAGCCCGAAGTGGCTTTCTGTGATCTGGACGGCAATATGGATCTGGCTGAAGATTTCATCAAATATGTTTTAAAATATGTTCTTGAAAACTGTAAAGATGATCTTGCGTTTTTAGAGGAAAGACTTCAAAATGAAGATAAGTCCAAGCCCGAAAACGAACGCAGTGATATGAATCTGCTGGAAAAACTGCATTTTGTTCTGGATAATAACTTTAAGCGGGTTAGCTACACCGAAGCGATTGAAATCTTAAAGAACAGCAAGCCTAATAAAAAGAAGAAGTTCAATTATATAATTGAAGAATGGGGCGCCGATCTTCAAAGCGAGCATGAGCGTTTCCTTGTAGAAAAACACTTTAAATGTCCTGTGATCCTGTTTGATTATCCGGCGAATATCAAAGCATTTTATATGCGTCTTAATGAGGACGGAAAAACCGTGCGAGCAATGGATATTCTCTTCCCAGGAATTGGAGAGATCGTTGGAGGTTCACAAAGAGAAGAGCGTTTAGACGTTTTAAAAGCAAAGATGAAAGAACTTGATATAGATGAAAAAGAGCTTTGGTGGTACCTTGACACCAGAAAATTTGGAACCTGTGTACATAGTGGTTTTGGTCTTGGGTTTGAACGTTTGGTACAGTTTGTTACCGGAATGGGCAATATCAGGGACGTGATTCCTTTCCCAAGAACCCCGCAAAACGCTGAATTTTAATATTTGAAACTTATAGAAACCCATATAGTTCCTGCAGGCGTAAAAGATATTCGGCTGCAGGAATATGCGGTTTCCATCTTCCAGGCTGCACCAACAAAAAGTAGCATCAAAAAAGCCATTAAACGTGGCGAAATTAAAATTGACGGCATAGCATCTAATACCGGAGATTGGATAAAGGAAGGTCAGAAAATAGAACTTTTCAGTCAGGAAGCCCCGGAAAAAATATTCAGCTTAAAACTTGAGATCCTTTTTGAAGACGATCATATTGCAGTGATTAATAAACCGGCCGGATATCCCACCAGCGGGAATTATTTCAAGACCATTACCAATGCGCTTCCTTTTAACTTAAAACCTTCAGAAGCCTCCACAGCGCTTCCGGCACCAAAACCGGCCCATCGGCTGGATAATGCCACTTCAGGTCTTCTGCTGGTTGCAAAAACTGGCGACAGCCTTCGTGGACTTCATAAAGATTTTCAAGAAAAGAAGATTCAGAAAACATATACCGCTTTGATCCATGGCATTTTTCCGAAGCAAAAACTGGTGAAGGATGAAATAGATGGCAAGGCTTCTGAAACTGCGTTTGAATTGATAAAATGCCTTCGATATAACGAGATTGATCTTTCTCTGGTTTCAGCTGTTCCTAGAACAGGACGCACTCATCAGATCAGAATTCATCTTTCCCAGGCTGGCTTTTCCATTGTGGGCGACAAACTTTATGGCCTGGAGAATAAACTTCTGGATTCAAAGGGATTATTTCTTGCTGCAACTTCTTTGAAATTTCAGCATCCGAAAACGCTGGAATGGTTGGATATTGCAGTGGAGCCTCCCAAAAGATTCATAAAGATTGAAGAACAAAGCAGGCTTACTTAACAAAATTTTACCACAATCACTTACTGTGCCAAAGCTTGTGTAGCGTTGTTTTGCTTATTTTTGTAGAAGGTCAAATAAATTATATGCTAAAACAACAATTAAATCTAAAACTCTCACAGAAGCTATCTCCTCAGCAAATCCAGCTGATGAAATTAATTCAGCTTCCCACCCAGGCATTTGAGCAGAGGGTGAAGGAAGAATTGGAGGAAAACCCTGCCCTGGAGGATGGTAAAAATGAAGTTGAAGATGACTATGATGCTGATTTATCAAATGAGAATGCGGATGATGATGACTTCGGAAATGAAAGCATAGAGACCGAAATTGACGTAGATGAATACCTAAGTGATGATGAGGTTCCCAGCTACAGGCTTCAGGCTAATAATTACTCTGCCGATGATGAGGAAAAAACTATTCCCTATGCTTCAGGCACTTCGTTTACCCAATATCTAAAAACACAACTAAGCACCCTTAGATTTACTGAAACCGAACAGGAAATCGCGGATTTTCTTGTAGGAAGTATAGATGAAAGCGGATATTTAAGAAGAGAACTTCAGGATGTGGTTGATGATCTGGCTTTTACCCAAAACGTATACACTGATGAAAAATCTGTCGAAAGTGTTTTGAAGAAAGTACAGGAATTGGATCCGGCCGGGGTTGGCGCACGTTCGCTTCAGGAGTGTTTATTGCTCCAGCTGGACAGAAAAGAGCCCACCAAAGGCGTTCAACTAGCAACAGATATCCTGGATAGGTCTTTCGATCTTTTCAGTAAAAAACATTATAAAAAATTGCTTTCCCGTCACGATATTAGTGAAGACGATCTCAGGGAAGCTATTGAAGTAGTCGAACATCTGAATCCGAAACCGGGAGGTTCTTACTCCGGAAATACCAGGATGGTAGAACACGTGATCCCAGATTTTACTATAAAAATTGTAGATGGTGAGCTGGAGCTAACTTTAAACGGGCGAAATGCACCGCAAATGCACGTTTCAAGGGATTACAGTGACATGCTGAAAGGCTATAAGGAATCTAAGGAAAAGACCAAGGATCAGAAAGATGCGGTGATGTTCATCAAGCAAAAACTCGATTCAGCTAAATGGTTCATCGAGGCTATAAAGCAGCGCCAGCAAACTCTTATGGTTACCATGAGCTCAATTATGAACTACCAGCAGGAGTATTTCCTTACCGGAGACGAGCGAAATCTGCGACCAATGATCCTTAAAGATATTGCCGATGAGATCGGGATGGATGTTTCCACGGTTTCCAGGGTGGCCAACAGCAAATACGTAGACACTCCCTATGGAACCAAGCTTATAAAGGAATTCTTTTCAGAATCTATGAAGAATGACCAGGGGGAAGATGTTTCTACCCGGGAGATCAAAAAGATTCTGGAGATGTCTATTGAAGAAGAAAATAAGAGAAAGCCTTTAACCGATGAAAAATTAGCTAAAGTCTTAAAAGATAAGGGATATCCTATTGCGCGCCGTACGGTAGCAAAGTATAGAGAACAGCTCGATATTCCAGTGGCCCGTTTAAGAAAGGAAATTTAATGAAATTTCTTTTAAGAAGCGCTTCGTATATTTTTCATCCTGTTTGGATGCCACTGGCGGGCAGTTTATTCTATTTCATAATTACCCCGCGTTTTTTTCCTTCAGGAGTTATTCAGGCTAAACTACTTGCAATTGCCATCCTAACGATTTTTATTCCTATAGTTTTTTATTTTCTACTGCGGAATCTTCGGAAAATAGAAAGTATTTTTATGCAGGATGCGAGAGAACGCAGGTGGCCTTTGTTCTTCTTTATTTTACTGCTTTTGATGGTCCTCCGGCAGATCCTTAATGTTTATAATTATCCGGCACTCTATTTTTATTTTGCAGGAATATTGGCTTCCTCAGCTTTCGCGTATGCCTTTGCTGTTTTTAAAATAAAAATAAGTCTTCATATGATGGGCCTGGCGGGCTTAACAATGTTTCTGGCAGGTCTAAGCATACATTACCGCATAAACCTCGTATACAGCATTCTTTTTCTGGTTCTGGCAATGGGATTAACCGGTTCTTCCCGATTATATTATAAAGCTCATACACCCCCGGAACTTCTTTTGGGATTCCTGGCCGGATTACTTCCGCAGTTGATTTTATGGAGATTCTGGTTATAGGATGTAAAACATTAATCCCACCCGAACCAAATGCATACCAATTTCAGAATCATCTACGGTGGCGTCGTTAAAGAGTGGATTAAGGCTGTAGTAAAAGTGAAAGTTGAATGTATTATAGCCAAAGGTGAGATTCGCTCCAAGTCGGAACCGATTTAATTCAGGAAGATCGTATTGTACCACCTGGTTTCCCGGCTGCACAAAATTAGATTTGAATTTATAAATATACCCCAGTTTTAAACCAGTATAAACTCGCCAGAACTTGTAGGTTTGGGGCGTGGAAGTTCGCCATCTAAATTCCAATGGAACTTCAACAAGCTGAGTGGTAAATCGGTTGGTGTCGTAATCAAAGTTTCTGTCAAGACTTCTAAAGATAGTTTCCCCGTTTTCGGCCTGACCTATAAAAAGATTATGACCAAAACTGTTTAAAGACCATCCAAGACCCGTTCCTACAGCGATATTGCGTTGTTTATTCAGCGGAAAATCTCTAATGATGCCCAGATGTAATCCGCCGGAGAAACTGGATTGGGAGATGGAAGATGGTTTTTGATCTATAAGATTAAAAGTAAAGCCAACATAAAACTGGTCTTCACGATATAGGCTGTCTATTACCGAAGGAACCGAATCCGGGATCCGACCGGCTTCTTCCCGTTCATCGGTTTGTCCACTAAGCAACATAGGAAACAGAAGGATTAGAAAAGAAAACAGCCGCACCAAATTCATCTGATTTATTTAAATATTAAATATAAAAAAACATCCTGCCAAAAATTTAATTAAGGCAGGATGTTTTTTACAGTTTTGAAAAGATCTAACGGGTGTCCCGTTATTCCATGTTTCTTGCAGCTTCACCTTGAAGTGTAGTGTAATTGATTTTTAGGGCTTCAGCTTTTCTCAATTCCTGTTTGATATCTGAAACCAACCCCATATTTGTTTCTACATCTACTTTAAGAGCGGTAGTTAAATAAGGAATCAATTCTTCGCGTTTAGTCTCTCTTTCAGAGAAAATAAACTGCTGTACTTCACTTACACTGGCAAACTTATCATTCAACTGGATTCTGGCTTCCGACCCAAAACGTTGCTGGTAGCGCTGACTCGGTGTCCCGGCATAGATATACATTACCAGATCCTTTTTATCAAGTTTTTCAACCTGGTCGGCATAAGGTAATTTATTCTCTACCATCAGTGTATTTTGGCGCATTACGGTAACCACCATAAAGAAGAACAGTAGCATAAATACAATATCCGGTAAAGATGCGGTACTAATAGCTGGTTGCCCTTCGTTTGTTTTCTTTTTGAATTTAGACATAATTAAGTCTCAAATTTAAGTTTTGTTAGTAAGCCACTTAACTTGTTGGCTCTGCTTCAGAAAGCTTTTGAGGTATCATATCTTTAATAGTCTCAATTTGCTCCTTCAGATTATCCTTATTCCCATTATAGTTTGGATCATTATAATCCTTTTCCATTTGGGTAAAGGTTTTACCAAACATACGTTCCGCTTCCCTATTTCTTAGTTGATTATATGCCGCCACCAGTTCATTTTGAACTGAAATGTAGGTTCCGTATTCGGTACCGCGGTTATTTACCAAAGAAATAATAGCTTTCTGCGGGTTCACTGAAGACGCCTGGTCTCCGGGTCCCTGACAGAAGTCACAGGCTTCATCACCGGTTCCTCCTCCATTATCCAGGAACTCAAAGGCTGCTTCACGCAAATCTTCAATTTCCATAGGTTCATCTTCTACTAGTAACTCATTATTTCGGTTAACTAGTACCATGAAGATGTTTCTCTGCTTAATTACCGGCGGCTCTTGCTCTTCTGGCTGCCACGGGGGTAGTTTCCTACTTATCCCGCTATCTGTCTCAATGGTTGTGGTTACCAAAAAGAAGATTAGAAGCAAGAAAGCAATATCGGCCATCGAGCCGGCATTAACTTCTGGTGCTGATCTTCTTGCCATAATTATTAATTAATTAATTTTTTAATTCCAGAGAATATCATTGCTAAAATAGCTATTCCCGCAAGGATATAAAAGGACACTAAGCCTGCACTAATCCAATGTGCTCCACTAGCTGAAAGTATACTTCCATCTTTAAGGGTCATTTGGCTTCCATCGGTAACTACAAATGCGATTACAATAACCGCTACGAAAGCTCCAATTGAAATAAGAGTGTTCTTAATGTTACCACTGAATAATCCTTTTAGGACAAAGATAGCAACTAATACCACTACAATTGCCAAAACTATATATGCTACCCACATAAACGGATCAAGGAGACTGTTTTGCAGAGCGGCTGAGGCCTCGATAGCATCACCGTCTTCGGCCATGATCCTTCCAAGCAGGATAAGACCTATAACGCCAATAACGAGGGCTATATATTTTAATATTTTATGTAAAGTCATAATTTATTCTGGTCTTAGATTCTTTTTTTGTTTTTGTAAGCTACCAACATATCGATAAGAGTTATAGAAGCATCTTCCATATCATTAACGATGCTATCGATCTTAGCGATAATGTAGTTATAAAAAATCTGAAGGATAATAGCAACGATCAAACCAAATACAGTTGTTAGAAGTGCTACTTTAATACCTCCCGCAACAAGTGATGGTTGCATATCACCGGCAGCTTCAATCTTATCGAAAGCCTGAATCATACCAATTACAGTACCCATGAAACCAAGCATAGGAGCAATTGCGATAAATAGAGCAACCCAGGAAACATTCTTTTCCAGTTGTCCCATTTGCACACCGCCATAAGCAACAACAGCTTTTTCAGCTGCTTCAATGCTTTCGTCGGCCCGGTCAAGACCTTGATAATAAATAGAGGCAACAGGACCTTTAGTGTTTCTACAAACTTCTTTAGCAGCATCTACTCCACCATTGTTTAAGGCATCCTCAACATCTTGTGCCAGTTTTCTGGTGTTTGTAGTAGAAAGATTTAAAAAGATGATTCTCTCGATGGCAACAGCCAAACCAAGAATTAAACATAAAAGAACGATCCCCATAAATTCAGGACCACCTTCTATAAAACGTTTTTTAAGTTGCTGGTGAAAACCAAGGCTTTCTTCCTCTACCTCATCACCGGCAGCGGCAGCCTCATCATCCTGTACAAAATTTACAAGTGTCTCAGGTAATGTATTCACATTATTGGCCGCATTTAGGTTTCCGGCTCCTAACACCATCACCGCGGCGATTACCAAAATTGAAAATAATCTTTTCATTGCTGTTTGTCTTAATTTAATTAGTTAAAGGGTTAAAGATATAAAAATAAAATTTTAATAAAAATACAATTATTTTAGCAGAGAGGAAGGGATTCGAACCCTCGATACGCTTGTGGCGTATACACACTTTCCAGGCGTGCGCCTTCGACCACTCGGCCACCTCTCTTCTTAACGTTTTCCTAACGGTGCGCCAAATAACAAAAAAAATTAAACTCAATCAAGTAGTTGGCGTTAATTTTATAACATTTCCCCCCGAAGAGAGGTTTCAAAGATAGTTTTAAAAACTTCCGGACTTAAATCTTTTCCTAATAAATACATCAATTTTGCTACTGCAGCCTCTGTTGTGATATCTTTTCCTGAGACTACTCCAATCTGTTTTAGCCTAACACTGGTCTCATATTGCCCCATATTAACGCTTCCGGCGATGCATTGGGTTACGTTTACCACGATAAGCCCTTCGGCTATTTTTTCTTTTAAAACATCTATAAACCAAGGGTCACTGGGGGCGTTCCCGCTTCCATAAGTTTCAAGAATAATCCCTTTTAAATCTTTTTTTGATAATATATGCCTTATTGTACTTTCACTAATACCCGGAAACATTTTCAGAATAAGTATATCATCATTAAATGAAGTATGCAATTTGGTAGGCTGTTTCCGATTTGGCTTCCATAAAGCATTGTAATTTACAGAAAGATAAACCCCCGATTCTGCCAGTGGAGGATAATTCATGGAAGCAAAAGCCTGAAAATGCTCAGCATTTATCTTAGTGCTGCGGTTTGCACGGTAAAGTTTATATTCAAAATACAGCCCTACTTCGCTAATTACCGGTCGGTCATTTTTCTGAAGTCCGGCGATTTGTATACTGGTAATCAAATTTTCCTTGGCATCGGTTCTTAAATCACCTATAGGCAACTGTGAACCGGTGAAAATCACAGGTTTGGAGAGATTTTCGAACATAAAGCTCAAAGCTGAGGCCGTATAGGCCATGGTATCGCTGCCGTGCAGGATCACGAAACCATCGTATTCTTCAAAATTATCATTAATAGTATTTGCAATCTGTAACCAGCCTTTAGGATCCATATTCGAAGAATCGATAGGCTCCTCAAAACTCAATGTTGTAATATTATGTTCCAGGATCTTTAACTCCGGAATATTCTGAAGCAACTCGTCAAAATTAAAAGCTTTTAGGGCTCCGGTATCATAATCTTTTATCATACCAATGGTCCCTCCTGTATATATCAAGAGGATTTCAGCCTTTTTCTTCATAGAGTGCCTCTTTATTTATTACCGGATTTGCATACATTAAAAGGTAACTATTAAGTTCCAGCGCATTTTTCACATCGATTCTACGTGAGATCCTGCGTTCAAACTGTCGTTTTTCTTTTTCGGTATATTTATCAGAATAAGTTTCAGCATTCTTTAAAAGATCACAAGCGATATAATTGGAAGGCCAGAGTTTATAATTTCTGTAAATCGCTTCGTCAATTTTTGTAGCAATGGTTTTTAATTGTTCATTTACTGAAGTTCCACTTTCTTTAATCTCCTCAAAAATTTCATCGCCAAGAATTTTTCCGGCGCTAATATGTATACGCCCTTTATTGCCCAAAGCTCCCTGCATGATGCTATTAAAATCTTCATTGGC
>DATISX010000122.1:0-6366 GCA_035468275.1 Salegentibacter sp. | reverse complement strand
CATGCCAGGGAAAATTAAAATGCTCAGGAACGCCTCCGACTTTTATGGTTTTCATTTTTTATGTTTTTTATTCAGGTAGTCATAGATCTCGTATTGAGACCTTATTTGCTTTTCACCCTTTTTAGCTTTTATGTAGGTATTACTTTCTTCTTCATCCTGAATTCGGGCCTTTACATTATCACTAAGTTGAATATCCAGAATCTCCTTAAACTCCCGGGCGATATCTTTGTCAAGAATTGGTGCAAGAACCTCAATGCGCCTATCCAGATTTCGGGTCATCCAGTCGGCACTTCCGAAGAAGATCAATTCATCACCGGAATTTTCAAAAATATATATCCTACCGTGCTCGAGGAAACGATCTAGAATACTGGTCATAAAAATATTCTCACTTAAACCTTTGACTCCGGGAATAAGACAGGTAAAGCCTCTCACCAAAAGGCGAATTTCCACCCCAGCCTGACTGGCTTTATAAAGCAGCTCGATCAAATCGGGATCTTCAAGACTATTCATTTTAGCGGTTATCTTCGCCTTTTTCCCTTCCCGGGCATTCTCGATTTCATTATAAATTAGTGTACTGAAACGCTGTCTTGTTGAAAAGGGAGAAATAAGTAAGTTCTTTTCCCTGGGAATTATCAAATCGCCTTCAAGAACCCTGAAGAGTCGTGAAAGTTCTTTCGTTATATATTTATTTGCCGTAAAAATTGCGTGATCACAGTAAATCTTTGAAGTCTCGCTATTAAAATTCCCGGTACCGATGTAAGCGTAATTGGTTGAATCTCCATTTTCAAGTCGGGTAACCAACATGACCTTTGAATGAACCTTGATTCTGGGGTAACTATAAATTACATGTGCACCTTTTTCTTCAAATTTTCTACCCCAGATAATATTGTTCTCCTCGTCAAACCTGGCTTTGGCTTCTACGAAAACCGTAACCTTTTTTCCGTTTTCCAAAGCCTGTAATAGGCTAGTTGTTAATCTGGATTCATCGGCCACCCTATAGAGAGATATTTTAATATGGGTTACATTTTTATCAGAAACTGCTTGCTCCAGGAAGTTTTCCACATATTTAAAAGACATATAAGGAAAATGGACAGATTGGTCCTTTTCTGCAATGGCTTTAAAATAATCTTCGGTTTCCTCCAGTACCTTGTGCTTTATTGGCGACAACTTTTTATAATGTAGTTCTGAATTATTGGTAGGATCGGGAAATGAAAAGAAATCTTTAAAATTGTGATATCTGCCTCCGGGCATCATATCTATTTTCCCAAGGCCAAGGAGCTTCCTTACTTTTTTCTGAACTTCAAAAGGCATTTCGGCGTCATATAACAGGCGTGTAGGTTGCCCGTCGGTTCGCTGGGCGAGAGATTCATAGATCTTTTCAGCAAGCTCTCCAGTATACTTATCTTCAATATAAAGAACAGCATCACGGGAAAGTTTTACCTCATAAATACCTGTAATATTCTTCCCCGGAAAAACATGTGCCATTTCACTTCTAAGAACTTCATCTAAGTAGGTAATATAGGTAGTCTCGTTTTCTTTTTGAAGGTTAATGAACCTTCCACATTGCTCAACCGGAAGATTTACAACTCCCAGTTCATTTTCATCTTCAAATGTCACTACAAAGTATAGGACTGAATTCTCCAGGAAAATTTCATTCTCCTTCTTCAGATTTATAAGTCTTGGAGTGAGATGTTCTTCAATATTTTGCTTATAATATTCAGAAATGAATCTTTTTTGGGCTTTATTGAAGTGCTGAAAATCAAGAATATTAATGCCGTGTTCTGCCAGTTCAGGAATGATTTGTTTATAATAAATATTTCCAAATCTATCCTGCTGTTGTTTAACCTCCCCAATAATCTTCTTAGTGATCTTGCTGGGTTTAAGGTCGAGTTTTTTGCGTATACTTTTCTCAACCCGTTTTATCTGTCTTAATTGAGATACTCTAACCCGAAAATATTCATCCAGATTTGATGAAAAAATAGCCAGAAAGCCAATACGTTCATAAAGCGGATTGATCTTATCTTCAGCTTCCTGTAATACTCTCTCATTAAAACTCAACCAGTTAAGGTCACGGTGGATCAATGGGAGGTCTTCAGAAGTTTCTAGCATAGTAGGTTCTTTATCCAAAATTACAAATTAGGCTCTGGTGCTGTTTCTAATGTTCTGTTAAATAAGCTTATTCAACCAGCTTATCCAGGGTGTACACGATGAGCTCATCGACTACCTTCTTTGGATCTTTTGAGAAAGTTCCATTTGCCCGATTTGCAATAATTGCATTCATGGAAAGCGATCGGTGACCCAGTAGTTTAGCCAGGCCATACATGGCAGCGGTTTCCATTTCCATATTAGTGATTTTGGAATTTTTATAGAAAAAGGAAGCAATCTTATCATTCATAGAATCATCCTGAAGGGCTAGTCTAAGCACTCTGCCCTGCGGGCCGTAAAAACCAATGTTCGTAGCCGTTGTACCTTTAAAAACTCCGGGAGATGAGAGTTTTTCCACTAATTCCTGGTCTGCAGAAACCACATAAGGGCTAGCCTTCCTGTCAAACCAGTTAAGGTGCTCCATAAATGCCTGGGCATAATCCAGGTTTTGGATATTTTCACTTTTATAAAAGTGCAGGACTCCATCAAAACCAATTGAATTTTCACTGATAAGGAAAGAATCTACAGGAATTTCAGACTGAATAGAGCCGGAAGTTCCAATTCTTACAATATTAAGTTTAGTAAGCTTTTCTTTAGGACTGCGGGTTTTAAAATCAATATTGACAAGAGCATCGAGTTCATTAAAAACGATGTCAATATTATCAGGGCCAATTCCCGTAGAAACCACGCTAAAGCGTTTCCCTTTATAATACCCCGTGTGAGTATGAAACTCTCTTTTTTCAATTTTATGTTCAATCTTTTCGAAGTGACGTGAGACTCTTTCCACGCGGTTAGGATCTCCTACGGTAATAATGGTTTCAGCTAAATGTTCCGGAAGCAGATTTAAGTGATAGATACTTCCGTTTTCATTTAATATTAATTCTGAGGCTTTTATTTTCATTCTATAATTTTAATAAGCGGTGGGAATCAGAATCGTATAAAAAATCATACATCCTCGCTCCGCCAAAATAATCTTCATTTTTAAGTTCGTTGTAGTAGTTCTTTTTCTTGGTAAGGGCTAATTCTCCTTTTTCGGTGAGCTCTAACTTTTCATCTTTATGCTGAAAAAAATCTTTCAGTTTATTGATTAAACGTTGCATCTGTATATCACCATAACCATAATAACCCTGATACTGAAGAGCATATCCAAGCAATTGATTTTCTGAAGTGATCTTGTTATTTTTAATCAGTTTTAATACGTTTTGCTCCAGGGTATTCAGACCCGAGCCCGAATTAGGGAAACGTTCAATATGAGCCCTGATGCAACTAGATAAGTATTCGAAATTTGAGTTAGTTTTAATTTGTTGCTTTAGCTTCATTGGATCATTGCCACAATAAAGCTCCCAAATTAAAAGTGCAATTTCAATATCTTCTGAATTTAAAGAGATCCTTTTTTCGTAATGCTTAAGCAGTTGTTTTTGTGAAAGATTGGAAAGCGGTTTAAATTCATCATCTCCCTCTAATTTTTTACTGCATACCAGAAAAAAAGGTTTACTTTCTTTGTGATCCAGGTAATAACTTATCGCAGCAATCATATTAATATGACAAAAAAGATCAAACTCAAACCAAAGGACAATGTAATCACAATCCTTTGCGGCTTTCAGTAGTTTCAATTGTGAGAGGAATTTCTCTTCATAATCTTCAGAAGAAATTCCATAAGTATGCTTTAGGAATTTTTTTCGCTGTTTTATAAACTCCCGACTGCCAACTTCCTGCATGGTAGGACCTTCACATAGCATTTCACGCCATATGACAACCTGTCCAGGCAAATTAAGACTCAACATTTTTTCTGTAAGTCCATCACCATTGGTGATATGCAAAGCGGTACCTTCCATAGCTTCTAATTAAAAAAAGGGTAGTGATTTAACCACCAACCCTTTTAACCTTATATCCGTCTTTTTGAAGTAATTTCATTATTTTTTCACGGTCATCACCCTGAATTATAATTTCTCCATCTTTCGTGGAACCTCCCACACCACAGCTTTTTTTAAGTTTTTTTCCAAGTCTTATCAAATCTTCCTCGGGACCTACAAAACCTTTAATAATGGTCACGGTTTTACCTCCACGACCTTTATTGCTGAAATGTGCTTCGAGACGTTGCTCTCCAGGTTTTAAAGTTTCATTATAATCCTCCTGTTGATTTTCGTCTTCATTAAAATTATCGTTAGTTGAAAAAACGAAACCACCAAGATCTTCGAGGCTCATCTTTTTCTTTGTCATAAATCTATTTTTTTAAGAGACCTATTTCCACAAGGCGTTGGTGTAAGAATTCGCCCGCTGTAATATCTTCATATTGTTTCGGGTGGTCTTCATCTATACATTCTTCCAGGCAATTAAGCGGCATTTCGCTGCGCGGATGCATGAAAAATGGTATGGAATACCGAGGTTTGTCCCATTCTTCTTTGGGAGGATTAACCACCCTGTGAATTGTAGAACGGAGTTTATTATTGGTATGGCGCTCTAACATATCGCCAACATTTATTACCAGTTCATCTTCCTGTGGAATAGCATCTATCCATTCCCCGTCCTTTCTAAGAACCTGAAGTCCGCCAGTTGAAGCTCCCATTAAGAGCGTGATAAGGTTAATATCTCCGTGAGCTCCTGCTCTTACAGCCCCTTTAGGTTCTTCAGTAATAGGAGGATAGTGAATTGGTCTTAGAATACTGTTTCCATTACTTGCCCAATGATCGAAATAATGTTCGTCAAGGCCTATATAAAGTGCCAAAGCACGCAGCACATAAATTCCTGTTTTCTCAAGCATTCGGTAGGCTTCCATACCTACGTGATTGAAATCCTTTAATTCTTCAACCTGTACATTTTCTGGATATTTTTCTATTAAATTGGCATCTTCAGCAGGCTCCTGACCAAAATGCCAGAATTCCTTTAAATCTCCTTCTTTTTTACCCTTTGCATGTTCCTTTCCGAAGGAAATATAACCTCTCTGTCCAGCCAGACCTTCTATTTCATATTTCTTTTTAGTCTCAAGGGGAAGGTTGAAAAAGCCCTTTACTTCTTTATAAAGTTCCTCTACCAGTTCATCACTTAAAAAATGATTCTTTAAAGCCACGAAGCCAATTTCCTCATAGGCTTTACCAATTTCATCAACAAATTTTTGTTTTCGCTTAGGATCCTCCGAAAGGAAATCAGCCAGGTTTACGCTGGGTATGTTATTCATTGCCATTGTTGGGTGTTTTAAAAATAAGGTTAACAAGCGAATTTAAGTAAAATTAAGGGAAAAGCCGAGCGTTTATATTTTTCTTAGCATTATAAAGGCGTAAGAATTTTATTTACATTTGAAGTAGAAATCCATAGATCATGACCACAGAAACCTCTACAGTTTCCAATATAGCCTACAATAAAGAAGAGCTCTCCAATTCAGAGTTATTAGATTTATATCGCTTAATGCTTAAACCCAGGCTTATAGAAGAAAAAATGCTCATTTTATTACGCCAGGGAAGAATTTCCAAATGGTTTAGTGGAATTGGGCAGGAAGCTATTTCTGTTGGAGTGACTAAAGCTTTGCATAAGGATGAATATATTCTTCCAATGCACCGAAACCTTGGAGTTTTCACCGGGAGGGAAATCCCTTTATACAGGCTTTTCTCTCAATGGCAGGGAAAAATGAACGGATTCACCAAAGGTCGTGACCGTAGTTTTCATTTCGGTACTCAGGAATTCAAAATAGTTGGAATGATTTCCCATTTAGGACCTCAGTTAGGGGTTGCAGATGGGATTGCCCTTGCACACAAATTAAGAAATGAGAAGAAACTAACTGCAGTTTTCACAGGAGAAGGAGGGACCAGTGAAGGCGATTTCCATGAAGCTCTTAATATCGCTTCAGTTTGGGACTTGCCTGTTTTGTTTTGTGTGGAAAATAACGGCTACGGACTTTCAACTCCTACCAATGAGCAATATAGATGTAAAGATATTGCAGATCGTGCTTTAGGTTATGGAATGGAGTCTCACATTATAGATGGAAATAATATTACAGAAGTTTATAAACGCGTAAATGAAATTGCAGAAAGTGTGCGGGAAAATCCCAGACCGGTTTTACTGGAGTTTAAAACCTTTAGAATGCGTGGACATGAAGAGGCCAGTGGAACCAAGTATGTGCCGGAAGACCTAATGCAGCATTGGGCAGAGAAAGATCCTGTCATGAATTTTAGGAATTATCTTACTGGAGAGGGAATACTAAATGAAGAAGCCGATAATGTTTTAAGA
>DATISX010000121.1:0-4766 GCA_035468275.1 Salegentibacter sp. | reverse complement strand
CAGAATCTTGAATATAACAGGTGGCCGGTGGCGTGCTCGCTCCCACCAATGTACAGGTCAACATTCTCCCAGTATTTTTGGGCTTCCTCAGAAACGAATTCTGAGTCCTTTTGAGCATCCATATACCTGAACCAGTACCAGGAACTACCCGCCCATCCGGGCATGGTGTTTAACTCGAGAGGGAAAATAAATTCCTCCTCAGGTCCTTCCGAAGGAGGGGAGACTACCTGGTTTGTTTTAGTGTTCCAATACCAGTCTTTGGCCCTTCCTAATGGGGGTTCTCCTTCTTCTGTAGGAAGGTATTTTTCAACATCGGGCAGTCGAAGCGGTAAATGTTCTTTCTCTATCATCTGTGGCAGGCCATTAACATAATACACTGGAAAAGGTTCTCCCCAGTATCTTTGCCTGCTAAAAACGGCATCTCTTAATCTATAGTTGGTTTTTCCTTTTCCCTGCCCTGTTTTTTCCAGTTCCAGGATCACTCTTTTTAAAGCTTCCTTGTATTCGAGTCCGCTTAGGAAATCGGAATCTGAAATTACAGTTCCTTCTTTTCCCGTGAAAGCTTCTTCAGAAATATCAACATCCTGAAAAATATTTTTTATTGGAATATTAAAATGTTTCGCGAAATCATAATCCCGCTGATCACCACAGGGAACCGCCATTACCGCTCCGGTACCATACCCGGCAAGCACATAATCACCAATCCATATTGGTACAGGCTCTTTGGTAAAAGGATGTTCGGCATAAGCACCGGTGAACACCCCGCTAATTGTTTTAACATCGGCCATTCGTTCGCGCTCGCTGCGTTTGGCGCTGGCCTGCACATAAGCCTCAACATCTGCTTTTTGCTCCGGAGTAGTAATTTGCGCCACCAACTCATGCTCGGGAGCCAGGGTCATAAATGTAACTCCGAAGATGGTATCGGGCCTTGTAGTAAAAACTGGAATTTGGAATTTGGAATTTGGAATTTTAAATTGTACCATCGCCCCAACAGATTTCCCTATCCAGTTGCGCTGACTTTCCTTTAGGCTTTCGCTCCAGTCAATATTATCAAGCCCTGCACGAAGACGCTCTGCATAAGCTGAAATCCGCATACTCCATTGCGTCATTTTTTTTCTAACAACCGGATAGCCTCCACGTTCTGAAACGCCGTTCACTATCTCGTCGTTGGCCAGCACCGTTCCCAGTTGCGGGCACCAGTTCACTTCGGTTTCGGCTAAATAGGTAAGCCTGTATTTCAATAATATTTTTTGCTTTTCTTCAGAAGAAAATGAATTCCACTGAGTTGATGAAAACGACTGAATATCCTCATCGCAGGCTGCTTTTACATTCGGGTTCCCTTCCGAAGAAAAGATCTCTTCAAGCTCTGAAACAGGCCGCGCTTTGTCGGCCTCCACGTCATACCAGGAATCAAACAATTGGATAAAGATCCACTGAGTCCATTTGTAATAATTTGGATCGCTGGTGCGTACTTCACGGCTCCAGTCAAAGGAAAAACCAATCTGATCCAGCTGTTCCCGGTAACGGTTTATATTTTCCTGGGTGGTTAAAGCGGGGTGTTGTCCGGTTTGAATTGCATATTGCTCGGCCGGCAACCCAAAACTATCATAACCCTGTGGGTGCAAAACATTGAAGTTTTTATGACGTTTGTATCGGGCATAAATGTCGCTGGCAATATACCCTAATGGGTGACCCACATGCAGGCCGGCGCCGGATGGATAAGGAAACATGTCGAGCACATAGAATTTTTCCTTTTCGGAAGAATTTGAAGCCTTAAATGTTTGATTTTTGGCCCAGTATTTCTGCCATTTCTCTTCAATCTCGTTAAAATGGTAACTCATTTTCAGAATTTATTTGGATAGCCGAAGTAATTCAGCGTAAAGTAATTGCTATGATCCCCTAAAAGCGGGGATATGGGCGCAAAAATACGTTTAATGTACGAAAGTGAAAAGTTTGATCGTTTTAAAGAATGAGTATCATTTACTTTCTTATTTTTACACAAAATCTGCAACCGCTCTATGAGTACATCTTTTGAAAAGTATCAAAAACGCCGACTGATCTCTTCCTATTTTTCTGTTGTTATTAGTATAGGACTGGTGCTTTTTTTATTGGGACTTTTAGGTCTTTTGGTATTGAACACCAAAAAAGTAGCCGATCATTTCAAGGAACAGATCGCTATGACGGTTTACCTGAAAGATACTGCAAAGGAAGTTGAAATTGAACAGCTCAAGAAAAGCCTTGCAATGGCAGAGTACACAAAATCTACCACCTATATTTCAAAAGAGGATGCAGCAGTAGCCCACAGCAAGGAAATTGGTGAAGATTTTATGGAATTCCTGGGATACAACCCCCTGCAAAATTCCATTGACCTGTATATGAAGGCAGATTATGTATCGCCCGAACAAATAGATGAAATAGCCGAAGATCTAAACTCCAAGAATTTTGTTGAAGAAGTGGTATATGACAAACCGCTTATCGCCTTGCTGAATGATAACGTAAAGAAAATAAGTTTCTGGGTTCTTGTAATAAGCGGGGTATTTACTTTTATCGCCGTGCTTCTTATTAACAGCTCCATACGGCTGGCTGTGTATTCCAAGCGATTTATTATTAAGACCATGCAAATGGTAGGGGCTACGAAAAGTTTTATCCGGCGTCCTTTTATTTGGAAAAGCGTACGGCTTGGAATAATAGGGGCTGTGCTTGCCCTTATTGGAATGGGGATAGTGCTTTATTACCTCAACAGCAGTTTCCCTGAACTGGAATTACTGGCAGATGTGAAACTTCTTTTCGCGCTTTTCCTTGGAATTCTCTTAATGGGAATTTTCATAACCTGGGCGAGCACTTTTTTTGCTACCTCCCGCTTCCTGAACCTGAAAACGGATGAACTTTATTATTAGTGAAATTGAAGAAAAGGGAGGAAAAAGATAAACTCGTTAAAATTTAGTTTCTTTGCATTGCAGAAATTACAAAGGGAAAAACACATACAAAAATGAACAAAACCACCAAAAAACCACTACACAAGCAGGATCTTAATTTCGTTTTCGGAAAGAAGAATTATACCTTTATGTTTATTGGTCTGGCGGTGATTGCCCTTGGATTCATCCTAATGTCGGGTGGTGGCAGTGATGATCCAAATGTTTTTAATGAAGAAATCTACAATATTAGAAGAATTAGGCTCGCACCCGCTTTGGTGCTAATTGGATTCGGAATACAGGTCTACGCCATATTGGTAAACCCCAACAAAAAATAATTAAAATTGAACGAATTTGATGCAGCGATCCTGGGAATAGTTCAGGGTCTTACAGAATTTTTACCTGTTTCGTCCAGCGGTCACCTGGAATTAGGTAAAGCGATCCTGGGCGATAACAGTATCCCAAGTGAATCTTTACTCTTTACCGTGGTATTGCATTTTGCTACAGCATTGAGCACTATTGTGGTCTTTAGAAAGGATGTGGCAGAAATATTTAAAGGACTCTTCAAATTTAAATGGAATGAAGAAACCGAGTTCTCTCTTAAAATAGTGCTCTCCATGTTTCCGGCGGCCCTTATAGGCCTTTATTTTGAAGAAGAACTGGAAACCCTTTTTGGTGGCAATATCCTGTTTGTTGGTTTTATGCTCATAATCACCTCCCTCTTATTATGGCTGGCAGATAGGGCAAAAAGCACCCAGAAAAAAGTGAGTTACAGCAACGCCTTTGTAATAGGTGTTTCACAGGCAATTGCTATCCTGCCCGGGATTTCAAGAAGTGGTGCCACTATTGCTACTTCAGTATTGTTGGGAAATGATAAATCTAAAGCAGCCAGATTTTCATTTCTTATGGTAGTTCCTCTTATCCTGGGGAAAATTGCCAAAGATCTCTTAAGCGGCGATCTTACTGCAACTGCAACGGAACCTTCTGTTTTAATAATTGGATTTATTGCAGCTTTTCTTGCCGGCCTTGTAGCCTGTACCTGGATGATACAACTGGTTAAAAAAAGCAAGCTTTCCTATTTTGCCATCTATTGTTTTGTAGTAGGTGTGGGCGCAATAATCTTTGGGTATTACAATTATTAACATGAATGACCTTATATCCCAATTATATTCCATCTATTCAACTATTTAAGAATGGAACATAAAATTTATACCCCTGAAGATTTTAAAGATGGCCAGATCCTTTTGTTTGACAAACCCCTGGGGTGGACTTCCTTTCAGCTTGTAAATAAAGTGCGGTGGCTTATTAGGAAAAGCTGTCATATTAAAAAGATCAAAGTAGGCCACGCAGGAACCCTGGACCCGCTTGCCTCCGGATTATTGCTTATTTGCACCGGGAAGTTCACCAAGAGAATAGAAGAGCTTCAGGGTCAGGAAAAAGAGTACACCGGCACTTTTACACTGGGCGCTACCACCCCTTCCTATGACATGGAAACCGAAGTAAATGAAACCTTTGAAACCGATCATATATCTGAAGAGGATATCATAGGTGCAACTTTTGAATATATTGGCGAAATAGACCAGGTTCCTCCCGTTTTTTCAGCCCTGAAAAAAGACGGCAAACGACTATATGAATACGCCCGCAATGGGGAAGAAATTGAGATCCCTTCGCGCAAGGTAGAAATTACTGAATTTGAGATAACAGAGGTTCGCTTTCCGGAAGTAGATTTTAGGGTCGTGTGAAGCAAAGGAACATATATAAGGAGTCTCGCAAATGATTTTGGAAAATCCCTGGGAACAGGCGCATACCTCTCTACCCTGAGGCGCACTAAAATTGGCGCTTTTCTTGCAGAGG
>DATISX010000120.1:0-5389 GCA_035468275.1 Salegentibacter sp. | reverse complement strand
GGCTCTTACGCCCTGGGCTTCATTCCTTTGGATAGATGGGATGACCGAAAAGATGAAAGTCTTTCTGTAGAAAATATCACAGCGAAATTAAATGAGGTTGCAGCCCGCACTGCACCTGATGCCACCATAAACTTTTTCCAGCCCCCAAGTATTCCCGGCTTTGGAGCTTCAGAAGGGTTTGAAGTGCAATTATTAGACAGATCCGGCGGAGATTTTAAGGAGTTAGATAATGTGGCTACTGAATTCAGTGCGAACCTTTCGGGAGAGAATTCTATCGCTTTCGCCAACAATCCCTTTAATACTGAATTTCCGCAGTACCAGATCGATATAGATATCGCACGGGCAAAACAAAGTGGAGTTTCGGTGAATGAGATCCTCTCTACGCTGCAAGGCTATATAGGTGGAATTTTCGCAGCCGACTTTAGTCGCTTCGGAAAACAATATCGGGTATATATTCAATCTTTACCTGAAGCCCGAAATACCCCCGAAAGTTTGGATATGATGTATGTACGCACCGAAAGTGGAGAAATGGCACCGATAAATCAGTTTATTAGTTTAGACAGGGTTTACGGCCCGCAATCGGTGAGCAGGTTTAACCTTTTTAATGCGGTGAAACTTACAGGTTCGGCTGCACCGGGATTCAGCTCGGGAGATGCTATTGGAGCCGTGGAAAGGCTTTCAGAAGATCTTCCGCAGGGATTTGACATCGCCTACTCGGGATTAACCCGGGAGGAAATCTCTGCCAGCGGACAGGCGGTAACCATTTTTCTGTTGAGTATTCTGTTCGTATATTTTCTACTTGCTGCCCAGTATGAAAGTTATATCATTCCATTTGCGGTATTATTATCATTACCAATTGGTATCATGGGTGCCTTCGTGACCACCTGGCTCACGGGGCTGCAAAACAATATCTTCTTCCAGATCGCCCTGATTATGTTATTAGGACTTCTGGCTAAAAACGCCATTCTGATCGTGGAATTCGGAATTCAGCGAAGGCGCGAGGGAATGAGCATAGTAGATTCAGCCATTGATGCCGCAAAAGTAAGATTGCGACCTATTTTAATGACTTCATTTGCCTTTATTCTTGGCCTGATGCCACTTGTTTTGGCTGGTGGAGTTGGCGCCGTTGGAAACCGTTCGATTGGTACCGGGGCCGTAGGTGGTTTGCTTGCCGGAACCGTGATAGGGGTATTTGTAATTCCCATACTCTATATTCTGTTTCAGTATTTACACGAAAAGATAAGCGGGGCCCCTCAGCCTTCAACCAAAAAAATTGAAGAATAGTTCTTATGAAAAAATTACTGCTCTTATTTAGTATTCCGTTTTTGCTCCATTCTTGTTTTGTAGCCAAAGATTATGAGCGACCCGAGATTCAGGAATTAGATGAAGATCTTTTCCGAAGCGATAATATTCCGCAGGACAGCCTAAATATGGCAGATATCCCGTGGAATGAAGTTTTTACAGATCCAATTCTGAAAAATTACATAGCTGAGGGACTTGAAAACAATATTGATATCAGGCGCGCCATTCAACAAATGATTATGGCTGAAGCATATGTAAAACAAGGAAAAGCGGGATATTTTCCAACTTTGAATGTAGGAGCCAATGTAAACCATCAAATTCTTTCCAAAAACAGTCAGTTTGGTAGCTTTTTCGATGGCAGCATAACTCAATACGATGTAACCGGGAATCTTTCCTGGGAAGCCGATATCTGGGGAAAAATAAGGAGTAATGAAAGAGCATTTCAAGCCTCTTATCTACAGAGCGCTGCTGCACATAAAGCGGTTCAAACAAGATTAATCGCGAATATCGCTACTACTTATTATCAACTTCTAAGCCTTGATGCTCAAAAAACGATCACTGAAGAAACCATCGCAAACAGAGAACGTAGCCTGGAAACCACAAAAGCACTAAAAGAGGCTGGAAATGTTACTGAAGTTGGCGTAAAACAAACCGAAGCCCAGTTGTATACAGCACAGGCTCTACTTATTGATGTCAATAATCAAATAAGACTGGCAGAAAACAGTCTTTCAATTCTATTGGGAGAAGGCCCACAAGTTATTGAGCGAGGTAATCTTGAAGACCAGGAAATCAATACACCACTTAAAACGGGAGTTCCGACACAACTGCTTAGGAACCGGCCTGATATTCTTGCGGCAGAATATAATTTGGTGAATGCGTTTGAGCTTACAAACCTTGCAAGAAGCAATTTCTATCCTTCGCTAAGCTTATCAGCAGGAGGAGGTTTCCAAAGTTTAGAATTGGATGAGCTGTTCAATGCAAACTCCCTTTTCGCAAATCTTGCCGGATCATTAATGCAGCCGGTTTTAAACGGAAGAAGGATAAGAACTCAGTTCGAGGTAGCCGAAGCCCAACAGGAAGATGCTCTCCTTAATTTTAAACAGGCAATCCTTAATGCAGGCAAAGAAGTTTCAGACGCTTTATATAATTATGAGGCGAGCAATGAGAAAATTAAAATTCTCAATGATCAATATAATGCCTATGCTGATGCTTCAGAATATTCAGAAGAACTTCTTAATAATGGTCTTGCCAATTACCTTGAAGTTTTAACGGCAAGGGAAAATGCTTTGAATTCCCAGTTAAGTCTTATTAATACGGAATTCAGCAAATTACAGGCTATGGTAGACCTTTACCGCGCCCTGGGTGGCGGATGGCAATAAGTTGATTCTGTTAGTTGTTGAAAAGCCGGCCCGGAATTTTCCGGGCTTGTTTTTTTGAAAGTCATGTTTTAGTCGCTTGTACGACTAAGCAGAAAATTTTTTAAATTTATAAGAAATTCAAACTATGAAAAGCAGTTTCAACGATATCATAAATGATGATAAACCCGTATTGGTAGATTTTTTTGCCGATTGGTGTGGCCCATGTAAAATGTTGGCTCCTATACTTAAAGATGTAAAAGCTGAGCTTGGAGAAGGGGTAAAAATTGTAAAAATAGATGTAGACCGAAACCAGGAACTTGCCGCCAAATACCAGGTAAGAGGAGTTCCCACCATGATCCTTTTTAAAAACGGCCAACAACTTTGGAGACAATCCGGAGTATTACAAAAACATCAACTTACCGAGATTATTAAATCACATTCCTAATTAAGGGTTTAGTTTTTTTTTAGGTCAATTCTATACCATTTAAGCTCACTCCTATCGCGTCGTTTCCCGTAACAAAGGTTACTGAATAAACATTAGCCCGCGTGTATCTTTGCAGTCCAAAGAATAAAATAAATCCGGACCCATTCAAATTTGAAATTTATAATGGAACCTGAGGGAAAAAGATATATGGAGAAAAACTATCTATTAAATTCAAATTATTATCAACTTAAGCTTTTGGGCGAAAATTTCAAGAGTTTAATAAAAAACTTGAGCCTATCTGCAATTCAATTCGGTAAAAGTTTGAAATCAGATATACTCAATCCACTTTTATATGGGAAATATAAATTTCCCAGGGAAGAAACGCGGGTTTTTATGTTCCTGGATCTTAGTTGCTCCACAAAACTTGCTGAGGAATTAGGACACATTAAATACAGCGCCCTAATTAAGGAAAGTTTCCTGGATATCGATAAAATGGTAAGAAAATATAAAGCTGAAATCTACCAGTATGTGGGAGATGAAGTGGTGCTTAGCTGGCCTATTGAAAAAGCTAAGAACCTGGAATATATCGACTTCTTTTTTGGTGTGGAAGAACTTTTCAGAAAAAAAGAAAAACATTACAAAGATAAATACAGCATTGCCCCGGTATTTAAGGCCGGGGTGCATGTGGGAGTTGTTACTGCGGTTGAAGTGGGAGGGATTAAAAAAGATATCGCTTATCACGGTGACACTTTAAATGTTGCTGCAAGGTTAGAAGGTTTATGTAAAACGCATTCTCAGCCATTATTGATTTCAGAAGATGTTTATGAACTTAATAATTTGGAAAAAAGATACTATTCCATTTCTTTGGGGCCGCAAAATTTAAAAGGAAGAAGTAATCCTGTTAAGGTTTACACGATTACTAAAACTTTGAGAAAGGTAGAAGCCGCTTAAAAAGCCTTTTGATGAAATTAGGAATCACCAAAAAAAATTCTGCCTTGATAATCCTTCTTTTAGTCTTAGGAAAACTTCATGCACAGGTAGATGCCACAAGCACAAAAGACAGTCTACCCACTACCTGGCAACTTCTTAAATATGACGGAGCTAATGCTTTTGGAGGTATGAAATACACCTATTCCCGACCCTTGCAGTGGGAAAAAGAGGATTTTCTAACCGCCGGGGCTATTGTCCTGGGAACCGGTGCACTTTACTTGGTTGATCAGGAAACTCATGAATATTTTATAGACCAGGAACCCCATATTCCGAAATTGATTAAGGATATTGGATGGTATTATGGAAGTCCTCAAAACAACTACGCCATTAATGGGGCTATTTATCTTTATGGGCTTTTTACAAAAAATGAAAAGGTAAGAAAAACAGGAGTGCTGCTTATTTCGGCAGCGTCTACTGCGGGTCTCATTCAAACCATTGCAAAAACATCTATAGGCCGGGCGAGGCCGGGTACCGGAGAAGGCAAAAGTAGTTTTGATCCATTTAGAGGAATTGGACCCTATCATTCATTTCCTTCGGGACATACTATTTTGTCTTTTACTACGGCATATGCCATTGGTAAGCAATTTAAAAACCCATTCGTTAAAGCGGGAATTTATGGTTTAGGAATGATCGCTCCAGTATCCCGACTTTGGGCCGGAGCACATTGGCTTACCGACGTTGGCTTGAGTCTTGCCGTAAGTATATTGGTGGTAGACAGTATTGATAATTATTTAAATGAAGAACGGCTTTATGGCCCTGAAGAAAAAAACAGGATTGCCTGGAAGTTCAATGTAGGATTAGGAAGAGTTGGTCTAAGTGGAACATTTTGATCAATTTAACTTGCCTCCTTTACTCGTCCACCAGGGATGAACCTCAACCTTAAGTCTGCCCGCCTTCACCATTGGGTCTAAATTGGCCAGACTGTCGGCTTCTTTTTCAGTAGCCGTATTATAAATCGCAATACCCCGAATTTCTCCATCACTCCCAAAAGGACCAATTAGACTGGCATAACCTTCTTCAGACATTCTGGATAAATGAGCCATATGCTGTTTTTGCAAATTAGCGGCTTCTGTTGAATCCTGATTTCGGTTCTCCCCTCTTTTCAGAAAAACCATATAATACTGCTGCATCAGGTAGGTGGTATCTTCTTCTTCATACCGAAAAGTTTGATATCCTTTTTCTTTAAGACTTTTTTCTATGGAATCTATATTGAATTGAGGCCTTTCTTCTGCAGCATTTTCAGGAGTTTGAATAGGTTGTGTTTTTTCCGTAGTTTGATCACAACTTGAAAACGAAAGAACGATACCAAGGAATA
>DATISX010000119.1:0-1673 GCA_035468275.1 Salegentibacter sp. | reverse complement strand
CATTCAGGGCTTTAAAAACTTTTAACATGGTGTCAAACCTGGCATCGGTTAAATTATTCTCAATTTTTGAGATCTGGGCTTTTTGGACGCCCACCAGTTTACCGAGTTGATCCTGAGTAAGATTTCGGTCTTTCCTCGCTTTTTTTATGGCTTCTCCAATAAGGTCTAAGCGAAGTTCATCTTCAAAATCATCCCTTTCCTTAGTTCCCGGTTTCCCGATATATTTATCGGTTACTTCTTCCAGGCTGTATTGCTTTATTTTTTTCGTTTTCATTTCTATCGTTAATTATTCTGAAAGTAAATTTTCATCATCCCTTCAGCTTTTAAAATTTCTTTTTTAGGAATTTTGGCTGTGCTTTTTATAATTCCGTGTGTTGCAATAATCAAAGTTGAGTTCTTGTTCCTCTTATCCCAAAAATCAAAAAGGCGATAATAATTTCGATTGTAAAGACTCCTGAACTCCCAAATGTCGTCTGTGAGTTTCTTTAATAAGTTGCTGTCTCGGGTAATCTGAGCCTTACGGATATTATAAATTATCTTTCTTTGAGATTTGGGTTCTAAACTTCGGAGGAACTTTTCTGCCTCTTCTAAAAATATGACCTTAAAGTTCTCATCCATTCTATTAAAGATAGCAGTTTCTTAATCAGGAAACAATTTTTATACCTGAATTCTTTCTTATCTTTAGCTCAAATCCACTTTACTTATGAAAATCAGATTTCAAAACCACCTGCTTCTTTCGGTATTCCTATTCAGTAATCTGGTTCTAGCTCAAAGCGAATCGGGGAACTTAGATGCAATTATCAACAAAGTTCAGGAACATAAATTCTACGACCGGGAGGAATTCCCGCTGGGGCTTTATACTGAAAAAAATTATAAGAATCAGGCTGAATTTGCTGAAGAACGTATCGCCGAGCTGCAAAAGATAAATGCCGATTCCCTCAGCGAAACAGAAAAAATCTCCCTGGAATTGCTGAAATTTAAACTGCAGGAGGATATTGATGAATATAAATATGAGGCTTATCTCAATCCGCTGCTCTCTGATGCCGGTTTTCACCTTAGTCTGGCATATCAGGTTCGGGATCTCAACAATTATTCGCAGGTAAAAGCTTATCTCAACAAGCTGAATGCGATTCCTACTTATGTGGATCAGCATCTGGTTTTACTTCGAAAAGGACTTGAAAAGGGAATCACTCAGCCCAGGGTGATCTTTGAGGGTTATGAGTCTACTTACAACGATCAGCTTGTGGACTCTCCCCGGAAAAGCTATTTCTTCGAGCCCTTCGAAAACCTTCCCCGCGGACTTTCAGACGCGCAAAAAGATTCGGTTTTACAGGCTGCGGAAGAAGCTATTTCCAAAAATGTTGTTCCACAGTTCTATAGGATAAAGGATTTTTTTGAGAATGAATATCTACCCAATACCCGTACCGAGCTTGGGGTTTCAGAAATTCCAAACGGCAGGGAATATTATCAAAACCGGTTGGATTACTACACCACTCTCGATCTTTCTGCAGAAGAAGTGCACCAGATCGGTCTGGATGAGGTGGCCCGTATCAATGCCGAAATGAAAGAGATCATCAAGGAAGTAGAATTTGATGGCAGTTTTGAAGATTTCATTCACTTTCTGAGAACCGATGAGCAGTTCTATGCAAAAACCGCTGAGGAACTTCTGAAAG
>DATISX010000118.1:0-10157 GCA_035468275.1 Salegentibacter sp. | reverse complement strand
AACTCCCAGAGACGGCAGTGCATTGAATATCAAGGCCATTACCGCAGCTCCAACAAACCCACTCAGAATAATCCTCCAGTTCCCAACTTTTGTTAGAATTAGAAGAAGTGCTCCTGCAAGGATAAACAAGGTTGAAGTCTCCGCAACCGATCCCGGGATAACTCCGTAGAACATATCCCACATACTGTAAGACACGTTATCCCCGGCTGCAAGGGAACCGAGAACTGTTTCTCCAGATATTGCTTCTACATTACTTGCTTCGCTAACCCAAACCTGGTTACCGGACATATAAGTAGGATATGCAAAGAAAGCGAAGGCCCTTGCCGTTAAGGCAGGGTTTAGTATATTCATCCCCGTACCTCCAAAGGCTTCTTTACCAATTAGTACAGCGAATACTACTGAAAGTGCCAACATCCATAAAGGAAGATCAATTGGCATAATCATAGGAATAAGTAAACCGGTTACCAAATAACCTTCGTTAACTTCATGCCCTCTAAAGATGGCAAAAGCGAATTCAATCCCAAGTCCAACTGCGTAGGAAACCACTATCATAGGTACGATCTTTAAGGCTCCATGACCTAAAGCATCCCAGAAAGTAAAAGCTTCCCCTAACTGGCTATAATATTGGTATCCTGCATTCCACATTCCGAAGAGAAGAGCAGGAATTAAAGCAATAACCACAGTGATCATTACTCTTTTTAAATCTACAGCATCTCTAATATGAGCCCCCTTCTGGGTAGTGTGGTTCGGAGTAAAGAGGAAAGTATCAATCGCATTCACAGCGGGTGCATACTTCTCAAATTTCTTACCCTTACCAAATGGCTCTTTTATTTTATCTAATCTTTGTCTAATCCAATCCATAATTTTCCTGCTTTTTAACCTACTTCAGTAACCATTAAATCCAGGCCTAAACGAATCACTTCCTGAATATCGATTTTCGAGGTGTTTACATATTCTACCAAAGCGAAATCTTCAGGAGCAACTTCGTAGATCCCAAGGTTTTCCATTTTCTCAATATCGCCAGCCATACAAGCCTTTATAAGCTGCATAGGAAAAATATCCATTGGCATAACCTCTTCCATTTCACCGGTAACAACTAAAGCCCGTTCTTCCCCATTGAGATTTGTATTTGGCTTGAATTTACGGTTAGGAAACAAAAACGAAAGTGAGGTTCTGGAATTTGAGTGAATATTATTATAGGTAAAAGGTAACCAACCCAATGGTCTGTATTGATTTCCTTCCGGAATAAGCGTTAATGCGTTATCCAGAAAACCAATGTACTGATTGTTGGAAAGCTTGGTTCCCGTCAATACATTGCCTGAAATTATACGAACATCATCGCTAACCTCTCCAATAAAATCAGAAACATTTGCACCGATTTTTGCGCTGTAGTATTTGCGGTTCTTTGCTTCACTACCGGTTAGTGCAATTGTACGCTCAGCCTGGTAACGCCCTGTTAAAAACAGCTTACCAATTATAGCAACATCTTCAGGGTTAATTGTCCAAACCCGATCTCCCTGATTTACAGGATCGATCTTGTGAATTTGAATCCCAACATTTCCTGCAGGGTGTGGCCCACTTACATTATGAAGCTCAGCACCTTTTATCCCTTTTAGGGTCGCTGCCGAAGAATCGTCTAATGAAAGGTGCACTTTTCCTGAAGTTAGTTTTGTAAGTGCGTTAATTCCTTCCTGGAATTCCGCTTGCTTATCTTTTAAAATAAAGCCCCAGTCCGGAGCCAAAGGAGCAGTACTTACTGCCGAAATAAAAATAGCTTTAGGGCTATCTTTTGGATCGGCGATAATATCGTAAGGCCTTTGATTGATAAAAGCACCACAGCCACTTTCAAGAATTCTGGTTTTTACAGCTTCAACATCCGCTGAGGATGCGTCCAATTTTCCAAATTCCTTATAAGCATCTTCGGGGTCTGCTTCTATAATTATTTCCATTATGCGGCGTTTACCACCACGCTTAATTTCCTTAAGCGTCCCGCTAACGGGACTGGTAAAACGCACCTCATCGGTGTATTTTGAATAGAAAAGCTCGTCACCGGCTAGCAGTCTTGCACCTTCCTTTACAACCATTTTGGGTATCACAGTATGGAAATCTGGCGGTTTGATGGCATAGGTCTTAGACCTTGGAGCCTTAACCAGCTCCTTATCCGCCTCCCCTTCTAATTTTAGAGATAATCCTCTTTTAATTCGAATGTCTTTTGACATAGGATGGAGTGTATGTTAAAATAATTTTTTTTAAGTCAGGCAAATTTAGGAATTTTAAACCCACAAATCCCAATAAAAACAAGAATTTTCGGACTTAAAATCTGTTAAATCGAAATGTTAAAAAGTTCGGTATGAGAATTGTAATTATCTTTGAATATATTCCCTTACAATGAAAATGATCCTCGTCATAATTTTCTTCCTTTTTGCTGATTTTTGTCTTCAGGGACAAACTGAAAATGAAATCCTTCCGCCAAATTATATTTATACGATCAATTTTGAAGGAAGTTCCGGGCAGGTTGGAAATCCTGTTTTAAAACAGGGAGAGAAACTCAAATTGAGTTTTGATGATATCATAGGAGATGAAGCCGATTATTATTACAGCATAGAGCATTACAATTACGACTGGACCCCTTCCCAACTCTCAAAATCAGAGTACCTGGAAGGTTTTGATGATGTTAGGATCTTCAATTACAAAAACTCCTATAACACGCTTCAGGGATATTCGCATTACGAACTTGAAATCCCGAATTCAGATACCCGCGGACTTAAAGTTTCAGGAAACTATATGCTGAAGATTTTTAATTCAGAAAAAGAGGTGGTCTTTTCAAGGAAATTTATGGTTTATGAACCTGTAGCTAATGTTTCGGTAAATATAAGACGCTCCCGTGCCCTGGAATTCATAAGCGAAAAGCAAGTGGTGAATTTTTCAGTAGACTCACCAGACCTTATTCTGAAAAATCCAGATGAAAGCGTCAATGTCCTGCTGATGCAGAATCAGAATTTAAAAACGGCGAAAAGAAATATCAAACAGCAATATAGCATTGGCAATGAATTGATTTATCGTTACGACCAGGAAACGGCCTTTTTTGGAGCAAACGAATACCTGCAGTTCGATAATAAGGATCTTCGCGCAGGAACCGTAGATATAAATTATATTGAATTGGACGATCTTTATCACCACCATTTATTCCCCGACCGAACAAGAGCGAACGAACCCTACACCTATCAACCCGACATAAATGGTGGGTTCCTGGTTAGAAGCCTGCAGGCAAGAGAACCTGAAACAGAAGCTGAATATTCCTGGGTGCATTTTAAACTTCAGAATTACAGCCAACTCAATGGCGGCGAAATTCATATTTATGGTGGCTTCAATAATTTTGAAACCGATGAAACCACCAGATTAAAGTTTAATGAAGAAACCGATATGTACGAGGGAGCCAGGCTTTTTAAGCAAGGTTTTTACAACTACAAGTATGTTTTAAAGAAACAGGACGGCAGCATTGATGAAGGTTTTTTCAGTGGTAATTTTGACGAAACCGAAAATGATTATCAGGTGTTGGTTTACTACAGAAGTCCGGGAGCCAGATATGACAGGCTTATTGGAATTGGTAGTGCCAGCTCTACTAATATTACCAACTAACCACCTTCCTGTAACATGGAAAAAGAAAGAAGTCAATTAAAATATCGCGGAGACCGATGTCTTAACTGCGATCACGAACTCGATAAAAGCGACAAGTATTGTCCCGCCTGTGGCCAGCTAAACAGTACAAAAAAATTAGCCTTTGACGATTTCTTTAACGAATTCTTCGCAGGTATCTTCGCCTACGATTCCAGGTTTCGCCGTACCATAAGAGCCTTATTATTTGCACCGGGCAAGATTTCTAAAGATTACATTTCCGGAAAACGAATGCGCTACGCTAATCCTTTTAAATTCTATTTAAGCGCCTCTATTATTTTCTTTATTATCTGGGGATTCGTAAATAGTTTTGAAATACCACCGGTTTCCGCAGGTCTGGATGCTGATGAGATAGAAAAGACCAGGCAAGTGACTGACTCGCTTGAAATTCCAAATCCTGATATTAGAGGTAATGAGATTAAATTAGATTCATTCATAAGAACCCAGCAAGCCCGAGAAAGGGCAACATACAAGGATGTATATCTGGATTCTGCAACACTGGATAGCATGAAATTTGTTGAGTCCAGTACCAACAAATTTAATATTTACTCCAAATATTATAAACAAACGCAAATTCTTTCGGCCAGGCGAGCCATGGACAGCTTAAAGCACCCTCATAGCAATTTTAATCACTGGCTTTACAAAAAAGCTTCAGACTGGAATATATTAAAGAGCAACCCGCAGTTGTTTCTCAATTATTTTATCAACAAATTACCCTTCATCATCTTCTTCTACCTGCCGGTTTTCGCCTTTTTCATTTGGATGCTTTATTTGCGCCGCCCCTTTAACTATATGGAACATCTGATTTTCAGCTTTCATGTTCAAACCACTTTCTTTGTAATTTACGGTATCGCTCTACTGGTAGATTATATATTGGATAGTGACCTCGGAATCACTCTCGCAACCTTAATTTTCATCTTTTATCTGTACAAGGCAATGCGAAAATTCTACGCTCAGGGCCGTGTTAAAACCATTGTAAAGTTCATGCTGCTCAACATAATATTTTTTACATTAGCAGTTGTTGCAGGAATAGTTTCCATTATAGCATCTTTCGCGATATATTAATATGATTCAACAAGTTACAAGAGGAATAAAGATCTCGGTTGAGACCAGTTTTGAAGGTTCTGTTTTCAGAAGCTACAAAAAATTATTTGCCTTTGCGTACCGAATTACTATCGAAAATCAGAGCAACGATTCTGTGCAATTAACCTCCCGATTCTGGAAGATTAAAGACGCTTTGAATACTACCGAAATTGTAAAAGGCGAAGGAGTTATTGGCAAAAAACCGGTTATCAAACCCGGGGAATCCCATTCCTATAGCAGCGGATGTCTTCTAACTTCTCCTTTTGGCGCAATGAGTGGCTATTACAATATGGTTAATTTCACTACAACCCGCAGATTCAGGGTGCAAATTCCCACCTTTAAATTAAGCGTTCCTTTTGCTTTAAATTAATAGCTCCAGGTTTTTATGTGTTATTTCTGAAGTATGAAGATCTTTATACCAGAAATCAATTTCCGAAGCTTTTACGATTATCTGTGAGATACTTTGGGTTTTTAAAAACCCCCTGTCAATTATTAGGTCCTGTTGCTTATCCCCAATTCCGGCATTATGATGAAAATCCAGTATTTTCTCGGGATTTAAATCTTCCGGAATACTCTCGAACCATTCTTTTCTCCTCTTTTTCATTTCTTCGGAATATAAGGGAGAAGAAGACCAGATATGAGGTTCTGATTCAAGTTTTCTGATATGCTTTTTCTTTTCATCCCACACCACTTCAAAGAATTCCAGCTCTGTTTTCCATTGGGCTAAAATTAAGGTGAAGGCTTCCACTCCATCAAGATCATAATCTTTTATTGTTGAAATTCCATTTTCAGCAGCCAAAAGATCCTTTACAATAACTCCACGACTCAGACGGTAAGGAGTTTTCCTTTCATGAGGTTTAAGTTCTCCATTCATCAAACAAACTACCCTTTTTTGGGTGCTCCCTCCTATCCAGGTACCACCGGCCTTTTTATCGAGGGGCATGAGCAGCGTAGAACCTTCAATTTTTTCAAATTCAGGAGAAAGAGTTTCCCGGTCAACAACTTCATCTCGATTAGAGGTCAACACGAAAATTTTATCTTCAGCATTAAGGGGCACTAGACTAATGGTACACATGATTTTTCTTAAAAATTTACCTCAATTTACTAAATTAGTTAAGCTTTCGTGAAGTCGAAGTGCCTATTACCTAAAATCGCTTAATTTTTTTACCTTTAGCACCTAGAATTATTAATGCGAAAAATTTAAATATAATATTATGGGAAAAGGATTTTTTCACGTTCCTGTGGCTGTTAATGAGCCGGTAAAAACGTACGAACCGGGATCCCCGGAAAGAGAAGAAGTTTTACTTACTTACAAAGATTTATATAACACCAAAATGGAGGTGCCTTTATATATAGGTAGTAAACAAATTAAATCGGGAGATACTGCAACCATGCATCCTCCTCATGATCATAAACACAACCTTGGTATTTATCATAAGGCTAACAAAAAACACGTTCAGGAGGCTATTGATACAGCTCTTGAAGCTCGCGAAGCCTGGGCAAATTTGGAGTGGGAACAACGAGCCGCCGTTTTCTTAAAGGCCGCTGATCTGATTGCCGGACCATACCGTGCAAAGATCAACGCCGCTACTATGATTAGCCAATCAAAAAATATTTACCAGGCTGAAATCGATGCCGCTTGCGAATTGTGTGACTTTTTGCGTTTCAACGTAGAGTATATGTCACAAATTTATGATGAGCAGCCCGAGTCTTCTGAAGGCAACTGGAACAGGGTAGAATACCGTCCGTTGGAAGGTTTCGTTTATGCTATCACTCCGTTTAACTTCACAGCAATTGCAGGAAATCTGCCTTCAAGTGCGGCCTTAATGGGGAATGTAGCAATCTGGAAACCTAGCGACAGTCAGGTATTTTCAGCACAAATCATCATGGAAGTATTCAGGGAAGCCGGGGTACCCGATGGTGTAATCAACATGGTAATGGGAGATCCCGCTATGATCACAGATATAATTTTAGACAGCCCTGATTTTGCCGGAGTACACTTTACCGGGAGCACAAATGTCTTTAAAGGTATTTGGGGAAAAATAGGTTCAAAAATAGACAAATATAAAACCTACCCTAGAATTGTTGGAGAAACAGGTGGAAAAGACTTTATAGTTGCTCACCCAACTGCTAACTCAAAACAGGTTGCAACTGCTATTTCAAGAGGAGCCTTTGAGTTTCAGGGTCAGAAATGTAGTGCCGCTTCAAGGGTTTATATTCCTAAAAGCATGTGGGCTGAAGTTAAAGATTATGTAGCGGAAGATCTGAGTTCCTTCAAAATGGGATCTCCGGAAGATATGAGCAACTTTATCACTGCAGTTATTCATGAAGGCGCTTTTGATAAACTTGCCGGGTACATAGATCGTGCGAAAAAAGATAAAGATGCTGAAGTTGTTATTGGTGGTAATTACGATAAATCTAAAGGTTATTTTATAGAACCCACCGTTATATTAACAACCGATCCAAAATACGTTACTATGGAAACTGAACTTTTCGGACCTATAGTTACTATATATGTATATGACGACAAAAACTTCTCTGATAAGAAATGGGAAGAGCTTTTGGAGCTTGTAGATAACACCAGTATTTACGCTCTTACCGGAGCAGTTATATCTGGCGATCGCTACGCTGCAACAAAAGCAACTAAAATGCTGCAAAATGCCGCCGGAAACTTCTATATCAATGATAAACCAACAGGTGCTGTTGTAGGCCAACAACCATTTGGTGGAGCCCGTGCCAGTGGAACCAATGATAAAGCCGGTTCTAAGCTCAACCTTCTGCGATGGGTTTCTCCAAGATTGATAAAAGAGACCTTTGTTACTCCTACAGATTACAGATATCCGTTCTTAGGAGAATAGTTATTGTAGGAAATTTCCTTACAAAAAGCCGCAACATTAAAATGTTGCGGCTTTTTTATTAATGATTATTGGCAGTCTTCTAAACTGCTTTTTCTAACTAAACAGGGTGTTTAACAGCTTTATATCCAGTGAAATATAACATTTTCATAATAGGAAAAATTAAATATTAGACCTCTTAGACGATTAATCTACCCGTTCAACGAAAAACAAACTCTTCCTTTATTAAATTCCTTACTTTTAGTTGTTAATTGTCTTCGCCCCAAAGGTTTATAAAACCAGATAGCAATTAACTAAAAATTATCCCTACGTAATTTATTGATCCACCAAATGCATTACTACTATGGGAAAAAAATTACTCTCCATATTTTTTATTTTTTCATTATTTTTTCTGAATTCCTGGGACGGGTTTGGGCAGTCTTGTACTGATGCACCGCCGACTGTGGCAATTTCCACAGAATCAGAAACTCCTGTATGTGACGACGAAACAATTTCTTTTATCAGTACAATTTCACCTTCAACTCCAAGTGTTGCTTATATTTATCAGTGGCAGGTAAGCGTGAACAATAGTACCTGGACCAATATATCAGGGGCTGAAAATAAAGATCTTACGAATTATGATCCCGCCATAGGCAGCAACAGGTTTCGGCTTTTAGTGACCAATTGTAATGGCGATTCTGAAAATGAATCAACAGAAGCGAGCCCGGCTTCTGCTATTATAACCATATATAAAAAGCAGGAAGGTTCTGTAACTATAAAAGCTGACAAAGCAGCAGTATGTCCCGGAGAGGAAGCTGTTTATTCTATTAATACTATAAATAATCACGGTGGAAGCAATGCAGAATATGAATGGTTACTTAACGGAAATCCATTTTCAACACCTGAAACAGGTAATACGCTTACCTATGCACCATCAACAAATGATGAAATTTCCCTAAAAGTAGATTCAGGTATACCTTGTGTTGACGATTTTATTAGCACAAACAGTATTATCCTAGGTATTAAAAATGGAACACCTGCTCAACCAGGTCCAATAACACCACCACCCTTAGTTTGCCCGGGAGAAGAGGGAAACTATAGTATTTCCGGCGTTATCAATGCTACCGAATATCTTTGGACCTTACCAGATGGAACCATCGAAACAACTACCCAATCAAATATAAATCTAACTATCAATTCTGCCGGCAGTCATGATCTATCAGTTCAGGCGGTTAATGAATGCGGAACAAGCACAAAAGAAACCATTTCCTTAACTGTAAATGCCGGAATCCCGAATAAACCCGGTGCTATTTCTGCGCCCACTCTGGTATGTCCGGGCATTGAAGAAACCTATGCGGTTAGCCCTGTCCCAAATGCCATTGATTATTTATGGACTATACCAGGTGAGAGCAACCCAATCACGACCTCTACCCCGGAAATAAAATGGACCTTCAATAATCCCGGACAATACAATATTTCGGTTGCCGCAAGAAATGATTGTGGTACCGGTGTTGAAGAAAGTTTAAGCATAAACGTAAACGACGGAATTCCTTCAACCCCTACAGCTATTAATGGTCCTGGGGAAGTTTGCCCCGGCGAGATAGTAACTTATTCGGTAACCAGTGACAATACCGTAACAAATTATAATTGGAGTGTTCCAGCCGGTTGGACAATCACAACCAATAATGGTAACCAAATTGAAGTAACCGCAGGAGCTTACAATCAAAATGGGGACATTAGTGTGATTGCTGAAAATGATTGTGGAAACGCGGCCCAAACGCTTCCTGTGGAAGTTAAACCGGGAATTCCTGATCAACCCGAAATCTCAGGCTCATTGAATGCCTGTACCGGAACTGAAGAAATCTACTCCATTGACACGGTTAATTTTTCAGAAGAATACACCTGGGTCTTCCCTTCCGGGTGGAATGTAAACAATTCAGGATCAAATGAAATTACAGTTGCAGCGGGAATAACTTCGGTAAATGTTATCCCCGGATCCAATGGCGGAGCGGTATCTGTTACCGCAAAAAATTCTTGTGGAGAAAGCACCGCAGCTACCGAAACCCTTAGCATCCAGGATCCGGCACCTCAGGCCCCGGGATCGATAATCTTTCCTAATTCAGGAGATGAGGAAGGAAATAAAGTCTGTATGGGAGAAGAAGGCACATATTCCTTCGCTTCTGTTCCAACGGCCACAGAGTACATTTGGAGCTTACCTAATGGCACTACTGAAACCACCACGGTACCCGAATTAAATTATACCGCTAATACTGCCGGTACCTTATCCCTATCAGTGACAGCCAAAAACAACTGTGGAGAAAGTGCGGAAACAGAATTTCAGATTGAAGTTACAGATGGAGTTCCTGCACAACCGGGCGAGATAACTTCTACCTCTTACCTTTTGTGTCCTCCTGCAACGCTTAGTCTAAGTGTTCCTAAAGATGAGGATGTTCTAAGTTATGAGTGGTTTTTACCAACAGGTTGGCAGATTACGGGTGGAGAAAATACCAATTCAATCACCGTAAATGTAAGTGCTTCTGTCCAATATTCTAATCCGGTCGTAGT
>DATISX010000117.1:0-9289 GCA_035468275.1 Salegentibacter sp. | reverse complement strand
AAAATCCGGGCGCTGATGCCGGTACAACCTGGAAAACATGATTCGGACTTGCACCTGTATTTTGAAATATTTGCTGTAAACCGGGCTTTTCGGGCCATAGGCTTAATCCGTTAAAACGAATGGAACCTTCAGTTTCTGCCAAATCAATGCTCGTCCAGCTACCGAAATCGGTAAATGTGGAATCGGCCTTCGGAAACCAATTTGTGAATTTCTCGCCTACTAGTTTATGGTTTAGCAGGAGAGAGGTTTTTTTAGGGTCGGTAGCTTTATATGCCTTTTGAAATTGGGTGTCGCTGAAATTTTCTTTCTTCTCAATCAGGGTCTTTAGCATTTCCTGGGAATTGCTTGCAAGGAAAATACCTTTTTCCCTGGCAATGAAAAAGACATTTTCTTCAATGCTAAGCTTATCAATCTCAAAATCGTCGAATTTTAATCGTTCAACCGATTTATTTTGTACCGAATCTAATTTCAATTCCGGTTGGTTTTCACTTATCAGGATGAAAGTAAAATTATCTTCTGCCAGACCAGAAAAAGCGATTAGAGAATTTCCAAGACTATCTATGTGGTTCAGAAATGAGAGTTTTTCCTTAAGATCAGTCTTTAGCCTAAAGTCATTCTCGTTCAAAAAATCTAAGGAAGAGAGTGTTTCTTTAATCAACGAAAGATCCTGTGATTGAATAACCAGTTCGGTTTCTTGCGGTAACCAGGAAATAAGGTCTTGTTTGGGAGTGTTTGGCTGGCAAGCCAAAAGCAGGAAAATGATTATGCCCGTGAGCATCTTTTTCATGATAGCAGGAAATTTATGCTAAAATTAGTAACTTCCCTTGAATATGGAAGTAAAGCAGCTATTTTCCTGCGCTAATTCTGTCCTTTTTGGAATAAATAAAACTACAAAATCGGCATTTTTGCTTTAAGGAACCAATCTAAGATATTTAAAGATTAATCCTTAGTCCTGTTTCTTTCGGGTTTGAAGAAAATATTTTGGATTAACCCCGTATTTCTCCTTAAAGGTCTTAGAAAAATAACTTCTGTTGTTAAGCCCTATGGCAACAACAATTTCTGAAATATTCTTTTCAGAATTCATCAGCATCTCCTTTGCAGCTTCCAGCTTTTTATGCTGCATGTATTTGTTTACCGTAAGATTGTAGACATATTTAAAACCTTCCTGAAGTTTATTGACATTGGTTCCTGCTTCTTTGGCCAGGGATTCTACAGTATGGTTGCTTCCAAGATCTCCCTGGATACGTCTCACTACATAATTTACCTTTTCGATATCCGATTTCCGAAGAATTTGCGGCAGTTTGTCTTCTGCTTCGTCGTCCTGATACTGGGCGATTTGAATTGCAAGCATTTCAAATGTTTTACCCTCAAGGAATATAGACCTTAAGAACCCGGTATAGTTACGGGTATCGATCTCTTCCATAAGGTCGGCCGCTTTTATACTGTAGTTCCCCTGGTAAAAGAATTGCTTTTTAGAAACGTCATCCCTAAAGAGATCCTTAAGGGTAGGGTCAAGATCCCTGAAGTTATGGTTGGAGCGCCCTGAGAAAGAAGATCTTATTATTTCCAGACTCGAAACGTGAGTTTGTTCATTTGCGTTAAAATATAAAATGTGCCCGTTATAGCCACTGCTTGATACAATTATATTCTGGTAGGTTTCCACAGTATTGATATGTTCCTGTGATTGAAATGAATGACCTACACTTCCCTCGGAACAAAAAATAAATTTCAGGGGATGAACTGTATTAAGTGCAAAATGAATTTCTACATCTTCAAAAAATTTGCAATTATAGGTAATTACACCAATTCCTGAATCAAAGCTTGCGCCTCTAATATATCCCTTTCCAAGGTTTTCCGGTATTTGGATGACAAGTTCCCCATTCCCATTTTGTATTTCTATATCAAGAATTCGGGCAAGGTCTTCAATAATTTCCTGAACCGGGAGCGTTTTTACATCTATCCTCATGAAAATTTTATGAAATATTTTTCCACCTAAATTACATAGGTCAGGTGTTAAAAATTTTGTAATTAAGAAATCTTAACGTGATAAGATTTCGTGTAAAATTAGAATTTAACATTTGTTTTAACATCTTAAATACTTAATAGAGTAATAGTAATGGCAAAAACGTTATAAGTAGCGGAGGTTGCACCTTCTGTAATTGCCTTTCCCTTATTTTTTCTTTTATAAACGGCATGATTAATTTTTTTAACGGTAAAAGAAACTTATTAAATATCAGAAATTTACATCCTAAAATTTAGAGCCCTAAATACCGTTCTGGTTCTTTTAAAAGAAAATCCAATGGAATTAATATATTTTTTTCTGGGCTTAGAAATCCTTATTATTATTGGAGTTGCGATCTTCCTTATTAGAAAAGTAAAAATAAATAATCGCGAGCGCAACAAACGAATTTAAAGTTTCCCTTTTTTAGTAAAGCATTTCTTCGCCCTGCATCTCTTTTATAATAGTTTTTCGTTCTGGAATTCTATAGACAAAAACCTATCTTTAGCGCAAAAAGCAAGAAATGTCCAAAACTTATTATGACCCTGCCGATCTCCGTAAATTTGGAGATATCACAGAATGGAGTGAGGAATTAGGTGAAAAATTCTTTGATTACTACGGAAAAGTCTTCGAAGAAGGTGCACTCTCTGCTCGCGAAAAATCTCTTATCGCCCTTGCCGTTTCTCATGTCGTTCAATGTCCTTATTGCATAGATGCTTACACCAAAGACGGCCTCGAACGCGGAATCGAAAAAGAAGAAATGATGGAAGCCGTACACGTGGGCGCAGCCATTAAAAGCGGCGCTACCCTTGTTCACGGAGTCCAGATGATGAATAAACACAAGAAATTAAGTATGTGAGCAGATTCAAGGAGACGCGTAGCGACGACGTAGAAGTCGCTCATCCCGATGAAAATAGGGATCTCCGATCCAAAGGATGGGACAGCAGTGCTTTATGATTCGCTCATCCCGATGAAAATCGGGATCTCAGATTCAACGCAGCATTTGTTGTGGACCAAAAGCCGCTCATCCCGAAGCATAATATCTTTTACATCACCAATTTAATTCATACATTTTACCGGCATTCAGGAAAGGGAAAGCTTTGGGAAACGACCATTTAAAGGTGTATTTCCTTTCCAATAATATAAACTGCACGAAACCAGGTCTATGACTAAAAAATCTTTATCTGCCAGAAAAAACGATTTATCAAATCCGCAGAAGCAGCTGGAGATACTAAGCAATGGGATCTTTAAAGAGGGGGAACTTCCCTTTTTTAAAGATAAGATTGCAAAAACCGGCAATTTTCCGCTGAAACCTAAAAAACTGGAGATCCTTCAGCTTAACCTGGGATACATGTGTAACCAGGTTTGTTCGCATTGTCATGTAGATGCCGGTCCCGATCGAAAGGAGATTATGACCAAAGCTACCATGGAGCAATGCCTTGAGGTAATAAAAACAACTAAAGCACATACTTTAGATTTAACCGGTGGAGCCCCGGAGATGAACCCGAATTTCCGATGGTTTGTAGAAGAAGCATCCAAAGCCGGAGTCAAGGATTTTATCGTACGTTCTAATCTCACAATAATTCTCGCGAATAAAAAATATCACGACCTGCCCGAATTTTTTAAAAAATATAAGGTGCATGTGGTTTCGTCCCTTCCGTTTTATAAAAGAGAAAAAACCGATAAACAGCGTGGTAGCGGAGTTTTTGATAAATCCATAAAGGCATTGCAAATGCTAAATGAAGTTGGCTATGCTCAGCCGGAAACCGGTTTAAAACTTGATCTGGTTTACAATCCGTCAGGGGCTTTCTTGCCCACTGATGAAAAGGCCATGGAGAAGGATTTCAAAAAGGCACTGAAAGAAGATTTCGATATAGATTTTGATAATCTCTTTGCAATTACCAATCTGCCTATTAGTCGATTTCTTGAGTACCTTATAGCTTCTGAAAATTATGAAGATTATATGTATGAGCTGGTGAATGCTTATAATCCCGCGGCCGTGGAAAATGTGATGTGTACCAATACTATTTCCGTAAGTTGGGACGGTTATCTTTATGACTGTGATTTCAACCAGATGCTGGAGCTAAAAGTGGCCTCCCAAATTAATCATATTAGCGATTACAATGAAGAAGCACTGGAAAATCGGGAGATTATAATCTCGCAGCATTGTTACGGTTGCACCGCCGGCTCAGGTAGCAGTTGCCAGGGAACGGTAGCTTAATTTTTTCTGAAATAAATTCAAATCTACATTGAAAAGCAATCCTGAAGAACTTCTTATAATTTTTGCCAGGAATCCTGAAAAAGGTAAGGTAAAAACCCGTCTGGCTAAAGATATCGGCGAAAAAGCAGCTCTGGAAATCTATAAATTTCTGCTGAATCATACATATTCTATCACAAAAGATCTAACAGTTGATAAAGTGATCTTTTATGCTGATGCTTTTCCGAAGAGGGATATTTTTGCTCCGGAAATCTTCAGTAAAAAACTTCAAAAAGGCAATGGTCTGGGAGAGAAAATGGAAAATGCTTTCCGTGATGCTTTTTCTGAAAATTATAAACGGGTGATTCTCATAGGAACCGATCTTCCCGACCTTACAAAAGCCGATCTGGAAGATGCTTTTCTGCAACTTAAAAAATCGGATGTTGTTATTGGCCCGGCAAAAGACGGCGGATATTATTTAATAGGAATGAAATCACTAAATTCGAAGGTGTTTAAGAATAAAGCCTGGAGTACGGCTTCGGTATTGAAAAGTACACTGGAAGATTTTAAGAAAGTCGATCTAAAACTTCTTAGTACCCTTAATGATGTTGATGTTTTAAGCGATATTGACGACAATTCTGAACTTAGAAAATTCATATAAAAATGATAAAGGAATTACAAGAATCTACAGATTATTTGGCCTCACGTGGTTTTGATAATCCTGAAATAGGAATTATTCTCGGAACCGGGCTGGGGAAACTGGTAGATGAACTGGAAATTGAAGCTGAGGTTAGCTATAACCATATTCCATATTTCCCAACCGCAACGGTAGAATTTCACAAAGGAAAATTGATCTTCGGAAAACTGGAAGGTAAAAAAGTGATGGTGATGCAGGGTCGCTTCCATTATTATGAGGGTTACAGTCTTCGCGATGTAACCTATCCGGTACGGGTGATGAAAAAATTGGGAATAAAAAAATTGCTGGTGAGTAATGCCTCGGGATCCATTAACCTGGATTTTAAAAAGGGGGAACTTATGCTTATTGATGATCATATTAATCTTTTGGGCGATTCTCCGCTTGCTTTTCATGGTGTAGAGAAATTCGGGGAGCGTTTTGTAGACATGAGCCGGCCTTATGATCCTGAAATAAACAAGATCATGGAGGAATCAGCAAAAAAAAATAATATTAAATTACATAAAGGCGTTTACGCGTCGGTGCTTGGACCGCAATTGGAAACCCGTGCAGAATACAGAATGCTCAAGATCCTTGGCGCCGATGCTGTTGGGATGAGTACAGTACCTGAAGTTATTGTAGCAAATCATTTAAAGATTCCTGTTTCGGCAATTTCGGTTATTACTGATGAAGGCGATCCTGATAATCTGGAGCCGGTAGATATTAGTGAGATCATCGCCATGGCGGCCAAAGCTGAACCTGATATGATCACCATCTTTAAAGAAGTCGTTAAAAATATTTAATACCTATGGAACATATTGTCATTATAGGCAACGGAATTTCAGGAACCACCTGTGCACGGCATATCAGGAAAAATGCTGATGCCCGCATTACGGTAATTTCTGCGGAAAGCGATTATTTCTTTTCCCGTACCGCCTTGATGTATGTGTATATGGGCCATATGAAATGGGAGCATCTAAAACCCTATGAAGACTGGTTCTGGGAGAAAAACCGAATTGAACTCAAAAAAGCCTGGGTTGATAAAATTGATTTCGACAACAAGAAGCTTCATTTTTCTTCTGAAGAAACAATGGATTATGATAAGCTGGTGCTGGCCACCGGTTCCGTTTTCAATAAGTTTAGCTGGGAAGGTCAGGATTTAAAAGGCGTGCAGGGCTTGGTTACCAAACAAGATCTGGAACTTCTTGAAGAAAACACCCGGGACTGCAAAAAAGCGGTAATAATTGGCGGCGGACTTATAGGTGTAGAACTGGCCGAAATGCTCAAAACCCGAAATATTGAGGTTACCTTTTTAATCAGAGAAAAAGCCTTTTGGCAAAATGTGCTGCCGATGCAGGATGCCGAAATGATCTCAGCACATGTGAGATCTCATGGTGTTGACCTTCGCCACGAAACTCAGCTTGGTAAGATTGTTGGCGATGAAAATGGCCATGTAAAAGCGGTAATTACAGGTTCCGGCGAAGAGATTGGATGCCAGTTGGTAGGTCTTTGCGCGGGAGTAAGTCCGAACATTGACTTTTTAAGAGATTCGACACTCGAAATTGAAAGAGGAATTCTGGTAGACGAGTTTTTGCAAACCAATATCAGTGATGTTTACGCAATTGGCGACTGCGTGCAATTACGGGAAGCCAAACCTAATAGAAATGCTATTGAAGCGGTTTGGTACACCGGAAGGATGATGGGTGAAACCCTTGCTCAAACTCTTACTGGAAATCCAAGTAAATATAATCCCGGGAATTGGTTTAATTCGGCTAAATTTTTTGATATTGAATACCAGACTTACGGGAAGGTATCTGCAAATCCCCCCGGGGGCGAAGTGCATTTCCACTGGCAACATAAAGATAGTACCAAGGCAATTACTATCGCTTTTGATGCTTCAAATAATACATTTTTAGGAATTAATACTTTCGGAATTAGGATGAGACATGAAGTTTTTGACCGCTGGTTAAACGAAAAGAAAAGTATTCACTATGTTTTGCAAAATTTAAAAGAAGCCAATTTCGACCCTGAATTTTATGATCGATATGAAAAGCAAATTTTTAAGGCATTTAAAGAAAATATAGCGCAGGTATGAGTAAGATAGAGAGAAATATGTCATTAGCCGGGCAGGCCCCGGCCGCACTTTCAGGAACTCAGAAACTGGCGAGCGCTATTGGCCTGATAGGCTTGTTCATCTTAGTTTTGGCTCTTTTCAATGTAAATTTCCCGAATAAAACTATTTTTTTAAGTCTCTCACTGATCTTAATGACGGTCGGGACGGTGATCTTTGCAAACGATCTTTATCGCGGAAAACACACGGGAGTAAAAAACGATGGCGTCTGGTTTAAATCTATGACGGGACGTGGCCTCTGGGCTTGGATCACCGGGATTGCACTTACCTTATTTTATATCGTTCTCTACTGGTTTCCTGAATTTTTGGGCTTAACTGAAGACGGTCCTAATACCGGAGTTATTTCACTTTTCGATCCACTTAGTTACCTTATTAATGGTGGTCCGGCGAGTCAGTGGTTTGTTTATGGCACGCTTTATACGTTGGCTATTTTCATTTTTGGCTATAAGTTTATTCTGAAGTACCGAAATAACCGCTACGAGGTTTTACGAACATTTTCGGTGATGTTCTTTCAGTTGGGCTTTGCTTTTCTGATCCCGGAAATTCTTGTCCGGCTAAATCAACCTTATTTTAATCCTACTAATATCTGGCCTCTTAATTATGATCTTTTTGCCGGATATAAGGTTGACGAATTCCTTTCCGCCGGAAATCTTGGAGTGTTTATGCTGGTTTTTGGGCTGTTAGCTATTTTCGTGATCACCCCGATTTTAACTTATAAATACGGAAAACGCTGGTATTGTAGTTGGGTTTGTGGTTGCGGTGGTCTGGCCGAAACGGCTGGGGATCCTTATCGACATCTTTCAGATAAATCCCTTTTTGCCTGGAAGGTAGAACGTTGGGTAATACATAGTGTGCTTGTTTTCGTAGTTGTGATGACCATAGCGGTGGTGTATTCATTTTTGGGAGAAAATTCCGGTGAATTCTGGTTAACCCGGGATGTTTTCCTTTGGGGAGCTGCCGGCTTTCTTACCTTATTATTTGCGGTTATCATGCTCTTCAAGCGAAAAGAATTGGCTAAAGATGCTAAATATGGTGCTGTGGGTTACCTTGTTATAATTCTCTCCATCATTGGGATTAATTATTTTAGTGGAAACGGGAATATCTTTTTCTTCCCCGGATACCAGCTTCGGCAATGGTACGGATTTTTAATTGGGGCAGCCTTTTCCGGGGTAATTGGTGTTGGCTTTTATCCTATCTTCGGAAACCGGGTTTGGTGCAGGTTTGGTTGCCCAATGGCTGCAGTGCTTGGAATGCAGCAGCGTTTGTTTTCAAAATTTAGAATTACCACCAACGGCGGCCAATGTATTTCTTGTGGAAATTGCTCCACTTATTGTGAAATGGGAATAGATGTACGCGCTTATGCACAAAAAGGCGAAAACATTGTGAGATCCAGCTGTGTAGGCTGCGGAATTTGCTCAGCTGTTTGCCCTCGTGGGGTGTTGAAACTAGAGAACGATTCCCAAAAAGGAAGAATAAATTCAGAAGAGGTTCTGCTAGGAAATGATGTAGACCTGTTAGATTTGATCAATCAGAAAAGTCGTTAAGCTCCCTACCTTTTAAGACTTTAAGATATAAAATTTGTAAGCACTGAGAGCCTGTATTTACTGGCTTTATAGAGTAGGTTTGTTGTTGTTTTATTAAGACAGGCTGTGGGTTACAAAAAAATTGATATACTTTTGCAAATTCAAAATGCAGTATTATGGCAAAAAATTTAGTGATCGTTGAGTCCCCGGCCAAGGCCAAAACTATAGAAAAGTTTCTTGGAAAAGACTATAAAGTAGCTTCGAGCTTTGGGCACATCGCCGATTTGCCTACCAAAGAACTCGGGGTGGATACCGAAGGGGATTTTACGCCTAAATATATTGTCTCCAAAGATAAAAAAGACGTTGTTAAGAAATTAAAGAGCCTTGCCAAAAATGCTGAAATGGTATGGCTGGCAAGTGATGAGGACCGGGAGGGAGAGGCCATCGCCTGGCACCTAGCTGAGGAACTCAATCTTAAGGACGAGAAGACTAAACGTATTGTTTTTCATGAGATCACGAAATCAGCTATTTTAAGAGCGATTGAGAATCCGCGAAAAATTAATTATAACCTGGTAAATGCGCAACAAGCAAGAAGGGTTCTGGATAGGCTGGTAGGTTACGAACTTTCGCCGGTGTTATGGCGAAAGGTAAAAGGAGGACTTTCAGCAGGAAGAGTGCAATCAGTTGCTGTTAGATTGAGTGTAGAGCGCGAAAGAGAGATTCAGGATTTTACTCCGGAAGGCTCTTTCAGAATAGATGCTGAATT
>DATISX010000116.1:0-24820 GCA_035468275.1 Salegentibacter sp. | reverse complement strand
ACTAGGTTTTCTCCTTCGAGTAATTTCAGGTTAAAGCCGTTTAATACATGGATCTCCCCAAAACCCTTGTAAAGATCCTGAATATTAATAACCGTATTTAAACTATCTTTTTTCACAGGAATCAGGATTGAAATATGTCAGTTATAAAAACGGCTATAAAATCTATTATGAACAGCAACATAGAAGTAAATACCACGGCCGAATTGGATGCTTTCCCAACCCCTGCCGTGCCTTTCTTGCTGTTGTAACCTTTAAAGCAGCCCACAAGCCCTATGGCAAAACCAAAAAAGAAGGTTTTTATAGTAGCCGGGAAAAGGTCGTTGAATTTCAGGGCATTAAAAACCTGGTTGAAATAAAGGGTAAAGGAAACACTCCCTTTTAAGTTTTCTACCAGGGCAGATCCCAGCAAGGCGATAAAATCACCCAGAATAACCAGGAGTGGAACCATAAGGGTAGTAGCAAGAATTCGGGTGACCACCAGGAACTTAAAAGGGTTGGTTCCCGATACTTCCATGGCGTCTATTTGCTCTGTTACGCGCATGGAACCCAACTCGGCTCCAATACCAGAGCCAATTCGGCCCGCAAGGATTAACGCGATCATTACAGGGCCAATCTCTCTTACAATAGAAATACTAATCATAGAAGGCATCCAGGAAACAGCACCAAACTCCATTAAGGTAGGTCTGGACTGTAGCGTAAAAACCAGCCCCAGAATGAATCCGGTTACACCAACCAGTAGCATAGATTTATTCCCCATATTGTAACTCTGCCGTAGAAATTCCCTGAATTCAAACGGGCGTGAGAATAGTTGCTGGAAGAATCTACCGGCAAAGAATGTTAACTCTCCAATCTCTATAAAAAAGGCCGAAAGGTTTTCCCTAAAATTGTAACTGCCATCCATATAATAACCTTGCCCTTTAAATTTACGACAAAAGTGGCATATCTAAAATGACGTCCGTCATGCAAAGAGAAATACCTGGAAAACTTACTTCCGGGTGGCCTCTATATAATTTTAATAAAGATTCTTGAAAAATCAATATTTTTGAAAAACCAGCAAATTAATCGGGGAAATACTTCTAAAACAGGATGAAATACCTTGTTTTGGCAATTTAATTTCAAGTGAAATTGTTGCGAAAAAGTTAAAAAACGTTAGTAATCGTGGGAAATGGGGTCGTGTTTTTTAAATTTATCTGTTAATTTTGAATCTATATCCGGTTTCAAACAAATTTCACCTCGTTTTATAAAAGATGACCAAATCTAATGTTGCCTCTCAAACCTCTAATGTACCTTTTGATCAGGAAAAGGAAGATCCCAGAATCATTGCTATAGGGGCCAGTGCTGGAGGTCTGGAAGCGCTTAAGTCGTTTTTTGATAATATATCTGAAACAGATAAAAACGCTTACGTTGTAATTCAACATTTATCTCCCGATTATAAAAGTATGATGGGGGAATTATTAAGGAAGAATACCAATCTTCCCATTGTGGAAATCACCGATAGTCTCAAGTTACAGCAAGGCCATATTTATTTAATTCCGCCGGTTAACAATCTGGTTTTAGAAGGCGGAAAACTTCACTTGGTGGATAAGCCCAAAGACCATAGTCTTAATCTTCCTATTGATAAATTTTTTGAATCGCTGGCTAAATACAGGAAGGAGAAAGCCATTGGCGTTATTCTTAGTGGTACCGGAAGTGACGGTACCCGCGGAGTTAGAGCTATCAAGGAAAATGATGGGATGATAATGGTGCAGGATCCTGAAGAAGCAAAATTTGACGGGATGCCTCAAAGCGCAATAAATACAGGTCTGGTAGATTATGTGCTGCCGGTAGAAAAAATGGGACAGGAGCTTAAGAATTTTATTTCAGCACCTTCTATTTTGGATTTTAATGATGGCGATGTTTCCCTGGATGAAAACCAGCTGGACAGAATCCTTCGTTTTGTAGACGAAAAAACCGGTCTTGATTTCAGGGAATATAAACGAGCTACTTTGGGGCGGCGTATTTCCAGAAGGATTAATGTATGTAAATGCGAATCCCTATCAGATTATTATACCTATTTGCAGGAAAATCCAGAGGAAGTAGATATCCTTTATCGTGAGTTTTTAATTGGGGTTACTAAGTTCTTTAGAGATGAAACAGTATGGGAACAGCTAAAAAATAAAGTGATTCCTGAATTGGTGGACTCTAAAGAGGATGGAGATGTTCTTAAGGTATGGGACGTGGGGTGTAGTAGTGGAGAAGAGGCCTATTCTTTTGCGATGGCACTCAATGAAGAGGTTGAAAAACAGAAGAAAAAAATAGACATTAAGATATTCGCAACCGATATTTCTGAAAAACACCTTGAAATTGGGAGTGGAGGCTTTTATCCCGAAAGTATTGTTGCAGATGTAGATAATGATTTGCTTCTGAAATATTTCGTAAGTAAAGCCAATGGTTACCGCATCGTGGATAAACTACGTCGCATGGTGGTTTTTTCCCGGCATAATATCATTAAAAATCCACCATTCAGTAAAATGGATATGGCAGTATGCCGTAACCTGCTTATATATTTCCAACCCGGAATACAAAATAAAGCCCTGAATATGCTTCATTATTCCCTGGTAAAAAATGGTATTCTGGTTTTAGGAACCAGTGAAAGCGTCTATAACCAGAAAGACAATTTTACAATTATAAACAGGGCAGCGAAAATTTATAAAAACCTTCATCCAAGTAAACGTTTGAAATCTGATATCTCTGAACCCAGCCAAATCGATAAAGTAGAAACCAGAAAATCCTTGCCGCGGCAAACCAGCCGCCCTAATACGAACCCTGTCAAAGTCATGCTTAAAGATGAGCTGAATAATGCTGTTATGGAGAACTTTGGTGGCGCTTCGGTTCTCCTTGATTCCGACTATAATGTATTGCAGGCGATTGGGGAATTCAGAAAATATGCAAAAATGCCATCGGTTGGTTTTTCCATCAACCTGTTGGATATGTTGGATGGAAACCTTAAATATATTTTACAGACTACGCTTAAGAAAGCACAATCTGATAACAAAAAGGTGAAATATCCTTCCGCGGTTTTCGAAGATGATGGTAAGAAAAAAGCGGTAGATATAATTATAAAACCTTATACCGAGAGGAAACTTGATAATGATGCCAACTATGTGGTAATCTTTATCGAGAAGGAAGTTTTTGAAGGTGATCTGGAGAAACTCGATAAAATAAGCCTTACCAACAGAACCAAAGAATATGTTTCCAGTCTCGAGGAGGAATTAAGGTACACCAAGGAAGAATTGAATACTTCAGTTGAAGAAATTGAAACCAGTAACGAAGAATTACAGGCTGCTAATGAAGAATTACTGGCCAGTAATGAAGAGTTACAAAGTACCAACGAAGAATTACAAAGTGTAAATGAGGAGATAAACACTGTAAATGCAGAAAACCTTCAGAAGGTTGAAGATCTTGCCGCTCTAAATGCCGATATGAATAATCTATTGGAGAGCACTCAAATTGGCACCATCTTTCTTGACAGTAACCTGAGAATCAGAAAATTTACACCTGCTATCAAGGCGCATTTTAAGCTTATTAATACTGATGAAGGCCGGCCCATTGCACATTTTACGGATAGTATGGGTAAAAACAACCTTATTCCGCGCTGTAAACGGGTACTGCAGACCGGGAAAATTCTTGAAAAGCATGTAATCACCAAAAGCGGCCATCACTATATAAGACGAATATCCCCCTATATAGACTCTAAAGAAAATATTGACGGAGTGGTGATAACTTTCATCGATATAAGTATTATTCAGAAATCCAGGGAGAAGCTCATTGCCAGCGAGCAACGTTTTAAAACATTCTACGAGGAAGATCCGGTATTGCATATTAGCGTAGATCCAAAAACTTCAATTATTCTTCAGTGTAATACTACCGCGGTTGAAGAATTAGGATATGATTCTAAGGAAGAACTTATCGGGAAGTTAGTGTATGATCTTTACGAAGAAGAAGCACAAATCAAGGCTCTTAAATCGAATAAAGAATTTCAGGAAACCGGGGAATTGAAGAATATTGAGCAGGATATGCTCAAAAAATCCGGAGATACTTTACCGGTGATTTTAAGTGCTACTGCCGAAAAGGATGAAGAGGATAATATTGTTACTATTAGATATACCTGCGTAGATATTTCTGCTCAGAAAAAAGCTGAGGAAAAGCTGAAACAGCAGAAAGCACATCTTGAGCGTGCTAATTATGACCTGGAGCAGTTTGTATCTATTTGCTCCCACGATCTTCAGGAACCCTTATCAACCATTAAGTTTGGAAGTGATGTGCTAGGGAAAATCTATGCTGAAAATCTTGATGAAAGAGGACAAAATTACCTAAGCTATATCAAAGATGCTTCCACCAGACTTGCAGAACAGATCAAGGGCCTTTTGGAACATTCAAGAATTGGAAGAAACGGTGAGAAGAAGCTGGTGAATACTCAGGAATTGGTTGAGGTTGTCAAATACGATCTGGGAAAAAGAATTAAAGAGACTAAAGCTAAGATCCATGTGGGGAAACTACCAAAACTCAAGGCTTACGAAATCGAGCTGCGACTTCTTTTCCAGAATCTACTGGGAAACGCTATTAAATATACACCAAAAGAGCGGAATCCCGAAATAAGAATATCGGCTTTTAAAGAAGGTAAATTTTGGGTTTTTTCAATAATGGATAACGGGCTGGGAATTTCAGAGGAAGATCAGAAAAATATTTTCACCATTTTTAATAGGGTGGAAGGATCACAAAAAGATGGCACAGGGGTGGGATTAGCCCATGTAAAAAAAATTATCGAACTTCATGGCGGAAATATCTGGGTTGATTCCCAGCTGGGTGTTGGGAGCACTTTTTATTTTAAAATCAAGATTTAAGCTTCATGGAGAAAATGCAGGAGTCACATCCTAAAGAAATAGATATATCAGATTGCCATAACGAACCTATACATATTATTGGAAAATCCCAGGCTCATGGAGTAATAGTGTCCTGCGATCCCATAAATTTTCAAATTACACAATGCAGCATTAATGCTGAAGAATTCTTCGGAATTGATTATAAGGATTTGCTCCAAAAAAACCTTAGGGAAATTATAGGGGAAGATCTGCTTGAAAAATTGAAATATAATCTTGAGGAAGAAAACCATCTATTACCGGAACAAGTTGAAGTTAACGGCAAAAGCTTACTTATGCTACCTCATCGTTCCGGAGAAAATCTTATTTTAGACTTCGAGGAACCCGGTTTATTTTGGGATTCCCTTTTTTTCCAACGCCAGCTTATTCAGATTCTTACTAGTTTAAACGCCTCCAATAGCATAGAGAAATTATGTACGGAAGCGGCCCGGTTAACTAAAAGTATTTTTGAATACGACAGGGTTATGATCTATAGGTTCGATGAAGAATGGAACGGGGAGGTAATAGCCGAAGAAAAAGAAGATGCTTTGGAAAGCTGGCTTGGCCTGCATTATCCTGCCAGTGATATTCCGGTGCAATCCAGGGAACTTTTTTTAAAACACCCGGTGAGGATCATAACCGATGTTAACTATACCCCAGTACTTATTTTTCCTGAAATTTCTCCCATTAACAACCAGCCGCTCGATCTTTCCAGATCAGAACTCCGGGGAGTTTCGCCCATTCATATTGAATACCTTCAGAATATGAAAGTGGGTGCCTCTCTTACGGCCGCGATTATTGCAAATGGGAAACTCTGGGGATTGGTAGCCTGTCATCATTATTCAGCAAAATTCATCAATTATTTTCAGCGGGAAACCTGTGAGTTTTTAACCCAGATTTTTTCCAATCAGCTTGCTTTAAAGGAATCTCTTAAGTTTCAGAAAGAAAATGAAATCATCACCCGAAAACGCACTAAACTCCTGACTCAAATAAAGGAGCGAAAAGATATCTTTACCGGACTCACTACTGCTGAAACTAAATTCAAAGACCTTATTGCTTCGGAAGGTGGAGCGATAATTCTGGGTGGGGATCTTAAGTTAATAGGGAAAACTCCCGGGGAAGAAGCCTTAAAAGAACTTATTTCAGGTTTTTTATGCCAGCGAGAGGAAGAAGTGTTTTTTACCAAAAATCTGTCAGAACAATTTCCGAAAGCCAAAAACTATGCGAAACAAGTCTCAGGAATCCTAAGTGTTCGGATAGGGAAAAACAAAAACCATTATCTAATTTGGTTTAGACCGGAAGAAGCTCAGACAGTGAATTGGGGAGGAGACCCCGATAATAAAGTAAATTACAACGAAAAAGAAGGACGCCTGGGCCCAAGAAGGTCTTTTGCCAAATGGACGCAGAAATTAACCGGCATAGCAGAAAGCTGGAAGGCTTTTGAAATTCACGCGGTTCGGGAACTCGGGGAAAGCCTTAACCACCTCATTGTTGAAAAGCAAAAAGAGGAGATATCCCACTTAAACGAAAAATTAATGAAAGCCCTGGAAGAGCTGGAACTGTTTAGTTACAGTATCTCCCACGATCTCCGCGGACCCTTGCGCGGGGTACAAGGCTTTGCACAAATGCTTAAGGAAGACCATTTTGAAGAACTCTCTGGGGAAGGGCGGGAGGTTGTTGAAACAATTCTGTTTTCAGCTAAAAAAATGGATATCATTATTGACGATATTCTCTCGCTTGCTATGATCTCCACCGGCTCTATTATCCGGGAGAAAATAAATGCGGAAGTTATGATCAGGGAGCTGCTCTATTCCTTAAACCTGAAGGTAAATTATCCGCAAACCGGTTTGGAAATCGAGGATAATCTTCCCGAAATGAATGCCGATAGAAAAATGATCTATCAGGTATGGTCCAATCTCATTGGGAATGCTTTGAAATATTCAGCTAAAGCAAAGGATCCAAAAATAAAGATCGGTAGTTTTAGTCATAAGGGAAAAACCGGATTTTATGTAAGCGATAATGGGATAGGGATTGCTTCCAGTGATGAAGAGCAGGTTTTTAAAGCCTTTAAGCGGGTTGCAGGAGAAGATTATACCGGCAGTGGAATTGGTTTAGCCGTGGTTAAACGAATAATTGAAAAACACCAGGGCAGAATCTGGTTTGAAAGTGACGAGGGGAAAGGAACGATTTTTAAATTCTACATTTAGTCTGGTAAGCTTCTTGTACTTACAGGTACTCTATTTATTCGTAAGATATTTTAAATGATAACAATCCCCTTAAGAATTCTCCTGGTTGAAGATAGCGAAACCGATGTTTCTCTAATTAAAAGAAACATTAATAAAATTGTAGAAAACACTGAATTTGAGGTGGTAGAAAATCTTTCAGGTTGTGAAAATAAACTATTAAACTTTATTCCCGATTTGGTAATTTCAGCTTATAATTTACCCAGCTGCGACGGTTTCGAGATCCTGGAATTAACCCGCTCCATAAACCCGGAAATGCCATTTATCTTCATTACCGGAACTATAGAAGACGAAGATCTTGCCGCGAATACCATTCTTGGTGGGGCAACGGGATTTATTCTGAAAAAACATATGCATTGTCTTGATGAAAAGTTAAAACCGCTCTTGAAGAAAATAGTCTATAATATAGTGGGCCATGATGATTTTCGGGAACGAATAAGGAAGAATAAGATCGCCGTTAACCAGATTTATAATTACCTTGACGAGCTTCATGATGATAATGAAGAGCAACGGGGAAACATAGATAAGATCAGGAAAGATATAGAAAACTATAAATCAGGAGGAGATGATGCTAACAATTCTTAGAGAAGCCACAAAACAATTACACGAAGAAATAGAACAGGACAATCTTGCCGCTAAAATTATGTCTCACGAGATAAGTCTTCATGAATATAAACTTCTCTTGCTTCAAAATTATATAGCCTATAAAATCACGGAAGATCAAATAAGCCAACACCTTGACGATTGGGAATCAGATAAATCCCTTCGCCTTAAGAAAGATCTTGAAAATCTTAATGTTAATACCTCGGTCTTAACCCATTTTGAAAACAATTTTTCCGTTAATAATCAAATGGAAGCTATAGGTGCGGCGTATGTGGTTGAAGGTTCAGCTTTGGGCGGAATGCAAATCGCGAAAGAGCTACCGCATTGTAAAAACCTCTCCCAGATAGACAAACCTCATTTTTTTGCTCCTGAAAGAAAGTCAATGGAAGGTTGGAACATCTACCTGAAACGTCTTCGTAATTCAGAATTTTCAGAAGAAGAAAAGGATATTGCAGCTCAAAAAGCACAGGAAACTTTTAGGTTTTTTGGCGAGGTTTTTAAACTGGACTTAACCGCAGTCTGAACTACCTAAGAAATCCTTCTGCCTTGTTTCATTTAGGCTTTTTACTTAGGTTTACCATTCTTAAAATTATAAATACCTTATGATCACAAAAAATCTTCGTGGGCTTGCTTGTTTATTGCTGGCCCTTGGTATTAATTTCAGTTTTTTCGCCCAAAGTGGCCGCATACCGGTACGTGCCGAAAATGGAATGGTGGTTACCAGCCATTATCTTGCCTCCCAGGTAGGGAGTGACATTATCGAACAGGGTGGTAATGTTATAGATGCAACGGTAGCTACAGCTTTTGCCCTGGCGGTAACTTTGCCTTCAGCCGGAAATATTGGGGGTGGTGGCTTTTTGGTTTACTACGGAAATGACGGACACAAAACCACTTTTAACTTCAGGGAAAAAGCACCTTTGGCAGCATCAGAAGAGATGTTTTTGGGGGAAGACGGGGAAATTAAAGATAATTCAAATCATGAAGGGATGCTTTCTGTAGGAGTGCCGGGAACGGTAGCCGGATTGTACAAAGCACATCAAAAAATGGGCAGTCTTCCCTGGGAAGACCTTGTAGGGCCTGCGATAAAGCTTGCTGAAGATGGATTTCCTTCTACTTATAATATGAACTGGTTCCTTAACTGGGCGAAGGAGCATAAAGATGAAGAAATTTATGAAGCCACGGCCAAGGCTTTTCTGAAGAACGGGGAAGAAATCTATAAGCCTGGAGAAATCTGGAAACAACCCGATCTTGCACAAACCCTGAAACGAATTCAAAAAGACGGAGCTGATGGTTTTTATAAAGGAAAAACCGCAAGACTAATTGAAAAGTACATGAAGAAACACGGCGGGCTTATTACCAAAAAAGACCTTGCCCGTTATGAAGCCGAAGAACTGGAGCCTGTAACCGGCACTTACCGTGACCATGAAATCGTAGGGATGCCACCACCAAGTTCGGGTGGGGTAGCGCTTATAGAAATGCTTAATATTATAGAAGGTTTTGATATGGAGGAGTTGGGGCATAATTCGGCCGCTTCTCTTCACGTTCTAACGGAAGCAATGAGACGTGCATTTTCTGATAGGGCCCTGCACCTTGGAGATCCAAATTTCAATCCTGAAATGCCAGTAGAGGAGATTACCTCAAAAGATTATGCGGCAAGGCTGCGCGAAAGCATTGAACTTGATAAGGCTTCTGTGAGTGATTCCGCTAATTTCTCGGCAGCTCATTTACAATATGAAAGTCCGCAAACGACTCAAATTTCGGTGGTAGATAAAGAGGGCAATGCAGTTTCTTTAACCTATACCCTGGAACAAAGTTACGGCTCAAAAATAACAGTTGAAGGCGCCGGATTTATTCTGAATAATGAAATGGGGGATTTTAACCCTATTCCCGGCTATACCGATACCCGAGGATTAATTGGAACCGATCCTAATCTTGCCGCCCCTGAAAAAAGAATGCTTTCCAGCATGACGCCAACAATTGTAGCCAAAGACGGTAAACCTCTTTTGGTTATAGGAAGTCCTGGCGGGCGAACCATAATCAACACCGTTTTCCAGGTTATCGTGAATGTTATAGATCACAAAATGGATGTTGCCAGGGCTATTGAAGCTCCCAGAATTCATCATCAATGGCTGCCCGATATCACTTCTTTCGAGAGTTACGGAATTTCACCAGACACCAGGAAGATATATGAGGAAATGGGACATAAAGTGAGATATATAACCAACCAGGGACAGGCCATGGGAATCTATATTGATCACGAAGAAGGCCTGATATATGGCGCTGCAGATTCGCGTAGCTACGATTCCAGAGCCGTAGGAAATTAGGTGATTTTTTAATTAAATTACCAGAAAGCCGGGATGTATTTCCCGGCTTTTTAATTTAGGGTTCTCGAAAGTTTATAATAATATTAAAATAATTGCTTTGTTTTTGTTTTATCTTAAGTGAAGAAGATTAATCAATAAAAAATAGAGCTATGAGTAAAGTAAATCTGGCTGTAATTTATTACAGCTCAACTGGAACAAATCATCAACTTGCAAAATGGGCCGAGGAAGCCGGAAATAGTTCCGGGGCCGGCGAAGTGAGATTGAGAAAGATAAAAGAGACCGCACCTAAAGAGGCGATAGCCCAAAATAAAGCATGGGAAAAGCATGTTGAGGCTGCCAGGGATGTAACAGAAGCAAGTTTAGATGACCTGGAATGGGCCGATGCGATTATCTTTAGTATTCCCACGCGTTACGGAAATATGCCCTCCCAAGTACAACAGTTCATCGATACCACAGGCGGACTTTGGTCGCAGGGAAGACTGGCCAATAAAATCGTTAGTGGAATGACCAGTGCAAGCAATCCTCACGGCGGGCAGGAAACGACATTAATGTCTTTATATAAAACCATGATCCATTGGGGAGCAATAATAGTCGCCCCGGGATATACCGATAAAATTTTGTTTGAATCAGGAGGAAATCCTTACGGACTTAGTGTAACGGCAGGCAAGGATGAGCTTGATGATAAAATAAAGAAATCGGTTAGCCATCAGGTTAAAAGAATGGTGGAAACAGCCGGAAAATTAAAATCTTAAGATTAAGAAATTGAGAATTATTTAGTGAAGACGGTTCAGTTAGGACCGTCTTTTTTTTATATTTAAATCCAATTGATCTTCTTATAAAAAACTTACTTTTTCTTCTTCTTTTATGCCCGGTATTCTGCTGAGCCAAAATGATGAATTTACTTATGATCTTATCAGCAATGCTTCAGTAATAGATGGTTCTGGTAAGGAAAGTTTCCCTGCATACGTTCTCATCAGCTAACAGGAATGGAAATATTCTAAGAAGAAATCAATAATCAAATTGGTCGAGCTCGATTACCTGCCCGGTATCCATAGTTTCGAGATGCTCATTACCTACACGAACCCTCACGAGTCTTAAAGTCGGAAAACCTACGGCGGCCGTCATTTTCTTTACCTGCCGGAATTTCCCTTCGGAAAGTGTTATGGAAACCCAACTGGTTGGGCCGTGCCGTTCATCTCTTATTTTTTTTGCACGCTTAGGAAAATCAGGGCGGTTTTCAAGTTTAAAAGCATTACAGGGCAAAGTTTGATAACTATTTCCATTAATACTTATTTCTACTCCTTCCTGCAAAAGTTTTATGGCCTCTAAGGTGATCTCTCCGTCCAGCTGAACGTAGTATTCTTTTTCAATTTTTTTACTTCTAATAGAGGCGCTGGTTTTTCCGCAGGTGGTGAGGAGTAAAAGTCCCTCTGAGTCCTGATCCAACCGGCCAATAGCCATGGTTTCTTCGGGAAAATCATGCAGATCACCTAAGAGTTTTTTCTTTTTTCTTGGCCTTTCGTTGGTGATAAACTGACTTAAATATCCGTAAGGTTTATAGATTTTAAAATACTTGTGCAAAATCCTGAATATTTATCGTAAAACGAGTTTCTTAACAAGTTCGCGGCCAAGCTCCTCGTTAAGCATTTTGATGATCCTCGCTTTTCCATAACTCAATTCTTCCCGTAACACGGAAGAACTAAGTTGCACATACAGGGTGTCGTTCTGAAGTTTTATCCCCGTGGTGTATTTCTCTATTGCAGGACCCATTTCCCGGTTCCATACATCTCTTACATTTACCTTATCAAGGCCTGACTGTAGCTTGTTCTTATCTACGAATTCTTTAAGCACGTCGCCCATGCTCAAATTCTCATTATTTCTCCGGTTGTCCTTTTTCATCTTCTTCTGCGAATAATGGGGTGAATTTTTTATAATGATAAATTATCCCGTCCCTATTCAGGATGCTCATTTTTTCCTCGTCTGCCTGCAACAGGGTTTCCTTCCATTCATCGAATGGGGTCTTGTAATAAAGATGCAGGCTATCGTTCTCTAGCTTAATCTTAAGTTCTTCAGCGTCATCATTGGTTTTATAACTTCCATCGAATTGAGGTTGTAGCTTTTTTCTGAAACCGGTGCTGTCTGTGATTTCGAAATAGTCTATATTTTCATTGATGCCATATTCCCTCACCGACTCGTCCGGAAGTTCAACTTTATCAATTTCCCAGTATCCCTCGATGTGTTTAATCTGCTCTGCGGGATTCTGATTGTTGCAGCTTAAAAGTACAATTCCGAGAAGGAAATAAAGAATTATTTTATTCACAATTTGAAGATTTTATAAGTTTGGTTGCTTTGCTGTACCACTTTTTCGGTACGCTCGGCATGGGTGTCGCTAATAAAGATCTGGCCTAATTCATTAGTAGCCACCAAAGCCACAATATGGGCGACGCGTTGTTCGTCAAGTTTGTCAAAAATATCATCCAGTAGTAAAATTGGATTCACCTTACTTAAAGCCTTGATAAAGTCGAATTGTGCCAGTTTTAAAGCAACCAGGAATGATTTCTGTTGCCCCTGTGAACCGAATTTCTTTATAGGATGTCCTTCTATTTCAAAACTAAGATCATCCTTATGTGTCCCTACACTTGTGTATTGTAAGGCCATGTCTTTCTGAAGGTTTTCCTCCAGAAGTTTTGAAAATGGTTTTTCAAACAGCTGACTCTTATAACTAATATCTACTTTTTCCTTATTTGCAGTGATGTCGTCATATCGTTTGTTGAAAATAGGAATGAATTCCTCCAGGAATTTTGTTCGTTTTTCAAACAAATAATTTCCAAGCTCACTTAACTGAAGATTATAAACCTCCAGGTTATCCCTGTCAAAACTATGGTTGGCAGCAAAATACTTCAGCAACGAATTTCGCTGGGCAAGGATCTTACCATACTGGATGAGTTTGTTGAGGTAAACCTGGTCGCTTTGAGAGATCACCCCGTCTATAAATTTTCTTCGGGTTTCACTGCCTTCTATGATAAGATCACGGTCGGCAGGGGAGATAATCACCGCCGGGATAAAACCTATATGTTCACTGAATTTCTCATATGGTTTGTTATTCCGCTTGATAAGCTTTTTCTGTCCGCGTTTCGCACTAACCACAATGTGTTCGGGCTTTTCATGCTTTTCAAACTCACCTTCAATCACAAAAAAATCAGCATCGTGATTAATATTTTGACTGGTGATTGGGTTGAAATAGCTTTTACCGAAGGCCAGATGGTATATGCTGTCTAAAACGTTCGTCTTTCCAACTCCGTTATGCCCAACGAGGCAATTTATTTTTTCATCAAACTCAAAATCTGCCGAATCAAGGTTTTTATAATGAAGTAAATGGAGGTGTTTTAAAAACATAAAACTCTGATTTCCAGCCGGGTGATTTTTGTTAAAATTTTCTTTACAAAACTAAGCGAATGACCTGAAATTATTAAAAAAATACAAATATTTTCCCTTTTAATTTTGAATAAAAATCCTATTTTTGCGACGCACTAAACAGATTTTATGGCAACTTACAAGAAAAAGGGAGATAAACCATCAAACAAGGAAGAACGAAGAAAAAAGGTAGAAGAGGAATCTACAACCGCAGAAGTATTTAACAGCCTTGATGAAGGAGCTTCCAAGACCGAGACCTGGGTGGCAGATAACCAGAAGTACATTTACATTATAGTAGGTGTAGCTATTGTGGCTGTTTTAGGTTATCTGGGATGGCAGCGTTTTATCCACGAACCAAAAGAAGCTGAAGCTGCAAATGAAATGGCTCAGGCTCAGAATTATTTCGGAGATGCTATGAATAGCGCAGGTGCTCAGCGTGATTCGCTATATAACATGTCTCTTAATGGCGGTGAAGGGAAATACGGATTTCTTGATATTATAGATAACTACGGTGGTACAGACGCAGCTAATCTTGCTCGCTACAACGCCGGATTTGCATACCTGCACACCGGGAAATACCAGGAAGCTATAGATTACCTTGAGGATTTTAAAAGTGATGATGAAATTCTTGCAGCCCTGGCAGTAGGTGGAATAGGAGATGCTTTTATGCAGCTCGATCAACCTGAAGAAGCTTTAGATTATTATGCTGATGCTGCTTCTATGCGTTCCAATGAGTTTACCACTCCTAAATTTTTGCTGAAAGCGGCTATTACTGCCCTTCAGTTAGGAGAGAATGAAGATGCTGAAGATTATCTTACTCAACTAAGAGATAAATATCCTGATACTCCCGAAGCCGAAAAGGTGCCTGTATATTTAGGGCAGGCTCAGGCTAATAAATAATTATATGGCTACTGAAGGAAACAATCTTTCATATTACGATAAAAATACGATCCCAAACGCGGAAGAATTCCGGTTTGGGATCGTTGTTTCAGAGTGGAATGATAATATCACCGAAGGCCTTTTTAAAGGAGCCTATGAAACGCTTATCGAAAACGGCGTTGACCCTAAGAAGATAGCTCGTTGGAATGTTCCAGGCAGTTTTGAGCTTATTTATGGTTGCAAAAAAATGCAGGAAAGTTTTGATATGCTGGATGCTATTATCGCCATAGGAAGTGTGATAGAAGGGGAAACCAAACATTTCGATTTTGTATGCCAGGGTGTCACTCAGGGAATAAAAGACCTGAATGTGCAAAATGATATTCCGGTGATCTTTTGTGTGCTAACTGATCAGAATATGCAGCAAGCCATAGATCGCAGTGGTGGTAAACATGGCAATAAGGGTACTGAGGCGGCTGTTGCGGCCATAAAAATGGCGAAACTTCGCAAAGATTCCAGGTTCTGATATTGATTTTCTTCCGCAGGCATCCCAGCTTGTCGGCACCATTATTGTGATAATCTTTAAGACGCTGAGCTTCGGAATTTCGGAGCTTTTTGAGTAAATTTGATTTTTATACTATAAAGCAGGCCGTTTTGAAGATTGGATTAAATAAAATAAAAAAGAATACCCGTTATAATTACACCCCACGTTATTATAAAGGCAAGGATACCGGTAATATTTATAATTTTGACTCTAAGTTTCATAAATATAAAGATACTACCAACGCGATTGATTTCGGTTCTCAATGGGCTGAGGCGCGCAAATCCAGCCGTAATCGCGGGAATCGGGAAATCAATACCCGGGTATTGGTCATCATAGCCATCCTGCTGCTTATCTTCCTGTGGATAATAGACTTTGATTTGTCCATCTTTTCGAATGCTCGCTAAATGAGTGATGTAATTCAACTTTTACCAGACCACGTAGCCAACCAGATCGCTGCCGGAGAAGTGGTCCAGCGACCTGCTTCTGTCATCAAAGAACTTCTTGAGAACTCGATAGATGCGAAAGCCACCAGGATTCAGGTGGTGATAAAGGATGCCGGAAAAACTCAGATTCAGATAGTGGACAATGGAATGGGGATGAGCCTCACCGATGCCCGAATGAGCTTTGAACGTCATGCCACCTCCAAAATTAAATCGGCCGAAGATCTTTTTAGTTTAACTACCAAGGGTTTTAGAGGAGAAGCGCTTGCTTCTATTGCGGCTATTGCTCATGTTGAGTTAAAGACTAAAGACGAGGAAAGCGAGGTTGGAACTTTTATAAAGATAGAAGGAAGCCAGGTAACTTCACAGGAAGCTTGTGTGACTCCGCAGGGAACCTCTATAAGCGTAAAGAACCTTTTTTATAATATTCCGGCCAGGAGGAATTTCCTTAAATCAGATACGGTGGAAACCCGGCATATCATAGATGAGTTTCAGCGGGTAGCGCTGGCACATCCACAAATAGCTTTTGATCTTTTTCATAACGGCAGTGAATTGTTTCAATTGCCGGGAACCAATTTCAGACAACGAATCACCAATATTTTTGGAGGCAAGACCAACGAAAAGCTCGTACCCGTTACCGAAGAAACCGAGATCGTTGAGATTTCCGGTTTTGTAGGCAAGCCTGAATTTGCTAAGAAAAGCCGTGGGGAACAGTTTTTTTTCGTAAATGATCGCTTTATCAAAAGTCCTTACCTGAATCATGCGGTAACGGCCGCTTTTGATGGTTTGTTAAAGGAAAAATCTTATCCCAGCTATTTCTTATACTTACAGGTAGATCCGCGGAGTATTGATATCAATATTCACCCTACTAAAACCGAGATCAAATTTGACGATGAACATGCGCTTTACGCCATCCTGCGAAGTGCTATAAAACATAGTCTTGGTCAATTTAATGTGGCTCCGGTACTTGACTTTGAAAGGGATGCTAATTTAGATACGCCCTACGAATATAAAAATAAGCAAGCCAATGTTCCCGGGGTGGAAGTAGACAGGAATTTCAATCCTTTCCGGGAAGAGAACAGTGGTACAAGACATAACCCGGGCTCCTTCAGAAAAGAACCAGCTGCCAATTGGGAGAGCCTGTATTCCGGTTTGGAAGATGAGCCTGTTGGTAAGGAGGAGGTTAATCATATCGAATTTGAAAGCGAAGAGGTAACCGGAAGTTTATTTAATTCTTCGGAAACAGCACCTGAGAAATCTACCTTTCAACTTCATAAAAAATATATAGTCAGCACCTTGAAAAGCGGTATTCTGGTAATAGATCAGCATCGCGCGCATGCCAGGATTCTCTATGAGGAATTGCTGAAGAATATTACGGTTTCAGCGGCGGTGAGCCAGCAATTGCTTTTTCCGCTTAAACTTCAGTTTTCTTCTCACGAGATGGAAATGCTCAGGGAAATTAAAGACTCCCTTGAACAAACCGGATTTGTGTTTTCTTCCCTGGAAAGGGATTCCGTGGAAATTTCGGGGATACCAACTCTTATTTCTGAAAGTGAAGTAGAAATGCTGCTGGAACAATTGTTTTCAGATCTCGAAAATGAAGTACCCAACAACGGATTTTCACAAACCGATCTCCTGGCAAGATCGCTGGCAAAAGGAATGGCGGTAAAATCGGGGATGCAATTGAACAATACCGAACAACAACATATCGTTAACCGTTTATTTGCCTGTAAGGAACCAAGCATGAGCCCATCGAACAGATCGGTTTTTGTGACACTTACGGTGGATGAACTGGACAAAAAATTTATGTAAATGGGAAGAATTACAGATACGGTTAAAGTACTTTTAATAATAAACATCATCTTTTTTGTAGGTAGCCAGTATTTGGGAGATTACGCCTATAAACTTTTCGCTTTATGGTTTGTAGAAAATGAAAATTTCCGTGTCTGGCAGGTTTTGTCGCATATGTTTATGCATGGCGGGCTCACCCATATCCTTTTTAACATGTATGCGCTTTGGGCTTTTGGAGGACCCATAGAACAAATGCTTGGGCAGAAAAAATTCCTGTTCTTTTATTTTTCCGCCGGCCTTGGAGCCGCATTATTGCATACCTTAGTAAATTACTTTGAATATCAAACCGGGTATAATGCCTTGCTTGACGCCGGAATGACGATGGGAGAGGTTGAAACCATGTTGAAAACCGGAGAGTATTCAACGGCTATCCTGGAATCTGTTTCTAAAGAAACGCTTCAGGACCTTTATATGAGTGTTAATACCCCTGCTGTTGGTGCATCCGGGGCTATTTATGGAATCCTTGTTGCTTTTGGAATGATGTTTCCTAATGTTCAGTTATTTTTACTCTTTGTGCCTGTACCGATTAAAGCTAAATATTTTATTCCCGCATTAATTGGGATTGATTTGTTTTCCGGATTTACCGGATACTCGATATTTGGTGGTGGAATTGCACATTTCGCCCACGTTGGTGGCGCCCTTTTTGGATTTATAATGATGTGGTACTGGAAGAAAAACCAGTTTAATCAAAATCGCTGGGATTAATGAAAGCTTCAGATAAATTTAAATATAAACTACAGACCGCCACGGTGGTAGAAAAGCTTATCGCCATAAACGTGCTGGTGTTTGTGCTGGTATATCTGTTTAAAACGATCGCTTTTTTATTCCAGATTCCATCTGACTTCTTTATGGAATGGTTTGTCTTTCCGAAGGAAATTGGGGAATTTATATTTAAACCCTGGAGTATTATCACCTATGCTTTCCTGCATAGTGGAATCTGGCATATTCTTTCTAATATGCTAATTCTCTACTTCTCCGGAATTTATTTTCTGAATTACTTTTCTCCCAAACGCCTGCTCAATTATTTCTTCCTGGGTGTTATTGTTGGAGCTTTGGTTTATATGCTTAGTTATAATCTTTTTCCTGCCTTTGAGGCTACAGGACGGTCTTATCTGGTGGGAGCTTCGGCCGGAGTTATGGCGGTCCTGGTTGGAATCGCAACTTACATTCCGAACATGCGTGTAAGACTGTTACTGATAGGAAGTATAAAATTCTGGTATATCGCGGCATTTTTGGTATTGCTTGACCTTGTCCAGATCCCCATGGGTAATGCCGGGGGGCACCTGGCTCATCTTGGTGGTGCTTTGCTTGGCTATTTCTATACCACACAACTTCAGAAAGGGAATGATATTGGCGCATGGTTTGAAAAGATCATGGATGGTATCGCCTCCTTGTTTTCTTCTTCTTCGGAAAGAAAACCAAAAATGAAAACCGTTTACCGAAAGGAAAAAGACAGTTCAGCTTCCAAAACCCGTAGCTCGACCTCGGAAAGGATGAATAAGGATGAAAAGCAAAAACGCATAGATAATATTCTTGATAAAATAAGCAAAAGCGGATACGACAGTCTGAGCAAAGAAGAGAAAGATTTTTTATTTAAAGCCGGAAAAGAAGATTGATGAAAAAGCTCAGTTTTTTAGATAAAATTGTGTTTGTTTTTAACTCCCTGGCAGCTACTGCCTTGTTGTTATCCTACCTGCTCGCATTTATACCTCCTAAATCATTTCCATTACTTTCGGTGCTTAGCTTGGGCGTTCCTGTCTTGATAATTCTTAATTTTATATTTCTTATTTTCTGGCTGTTGAAACTCAAAAGACAATTTCTTTTGTCCTTAATTGTTTTGCTGCTGGGCTTTAATTATGTAACAGGTTTATATCAGTTTTCAGGGGAAGAATTACCGCCAAACGGAAAAGAGATCTCCGTGATGAGTTATAATGTGCGCATGTTCAATGCCTACAACTGGGTTGATGACGATGAGATTCCCGATAAAATCACAGGTTTTGTAAATAAAAAATCCCCCGATATTCTGGCGATGCAGGAATATTATATTGGTGCATCCGGATTACGCCGGGTATATCCTTATCATTATATCAAGCTCAAAAATAAAAACGATGAGTTTGGTTCAGCAGTCTTTTCAAAATATCCAATAATCGATCAATATTCGCTTGACTTTCCGCACCAGGGAAACAACAATGCTACTTATGTGGATATTGTGGTAGAGAAGGATACCCTTCGCATTTTCAATGTGCACTTTCAATCCCTTAACATTAAACCTGAAATTAACGAACTTCAGAAAGAAGACTCTAAAAAACTTTTAGGCAGAATAGGAGCGGGGTTTGCCCTGCAACAGGAACAAGCGGAAATGATGATGAAAGAAGTAAATAAATCGCCTCATAAGACCCTTATAATTGGAGATTTTAATAATACTGTTTTCTCCTACATCTACGAGGAAATAAATCCGGATAAGCGCTTTCAGGATGCCTTTCTCGAAGCGGGATCTGGCTTTGGGGAAACCTTTAAACTGAGTTATTTTCCGCTGAGAATAGATTTTCTGCTAATTGAAAATTCCATGAAGATTCAGGATTACAATCGCTTTAAGGTAGAATATTCAGATCATTACCCTATCATGACCAGGATTCAGCTTTAAGATGCTGTTCTTGTAAATAAAGCAGACTGTTTGGTCCTTCATTAAATAAAAGATCCAGGATACTAAGGTTCGGTAGAAACCCGTGTTTATCACCAAAAACCTGGGTATAGGCTTGCTGTTTAAATTCAGATTTTTGCTTGGCGTTAATCAGTGGACGGAAATCGGTGAGGTTTTCCGGCTCCCTATTATATTCCGAAGTTTTCTCATAATCCAGTTCAAGTTGAATGGAATCCATGATAAATTCCAGGCAGGCATAATTGAAATCCATTAGGTATTTATACTCAGTATGATAAATTGGACGAAGTTCATCTTCATAGAACTCGAAGAAGGGCGAAGTCTGGTAGGAAGCTTTTAAGGCCCTCCAGTGCTGTTTTTGCCAGCCGAATTCGTTCTCTATTTGCACCTCTTTATAAAGTTGGTGTTTTCCGCCCATTTTAGGTTCCCCCAGAAGTGCTGAGCGGTGCCTGATCGGGATATTTAGCAAGAGTTTTCCGTTAGAGTCATAGATATACATCCGGTTTCTGAAAGTTTGCTTTTGATAATTGTCCTCATTCTCGAAGATCACCTTATCAGCCTTCGCTATAGCCACAAACTGAGAAATAGGCCCGAAATAGGCCGGGTGTATCAATACTTCACTCATCTTAGGAATTTTCCCTTCGTTTTTTAAAATAATTGAAGGCAAAGATTATTACCAGAAGGATTAGGAAGTAAGGAAGGTAAGAAACCGGCGTGCCATCGCCTTTAACCGTGGTGAAAACCCTTTCCCAGCGTATTTTGTTCATAATTCCGTTGGCATTGGCATCCCAGCTCATCCAGATAAAGACCGGTTTACCCACAACATGATTTTCCGGCACATAACCCCATGAGCGACTGTCTTCACTGTTATGGCGGTTATCTCCCATCATCCAGTAATAATTTTGTTTAAAGGTGTAAGAATCTACCGGAGCTCCGTTAATTAAAACCTGAGTACCATTAAGGCTTAGTTTCTGTGGAGTACCCATTTCCAGGCCTTCATAGGTTTCAATCACCTGCCTGTAAAATGGCATAGATTGCGCCGTTAATTCAACCTGGTCACCTTTCTTCGGAATATAGATTGGTCCGAAATTATCATTGTTCCAGGCCAATTTTCCGTTATTGGGGAAAATTCCTTTTGAGGCTGTTTTCGAGGTATCTATATAACGTTGTATGGATTCTACATTCGGATGGTTCCTAAGACGGTTATAATTTCTCTCGGTAAGCGCCCTGAAATAAAATTCATTATTGTTTGGGTTAAAGTAAAAGCCATCGGTTATATCATATTCTTCATATAAGTAGCGCGGATCAAAGCCCTGGCCTTTTGCCTTTCCTGTATAGGAAAACTGGGTTCTGGCGCGATCTGATAATTTCGGGATCTCGTTATTTACAAAAAGTTCTCCATCCACGATTCGCAGGGAATCCCCGGGAACCCCCACAGCTCGTTTTACGTAGTTTGATTTCTTATCTACGGGTTTGTCATAACGCTCTCCTGAACGATCAAAAAATTGTTTCACTGTATCTACCGGCCAGTTAAAAACCACAATATCATTGCGTTCAATTTCTTCAAATCCGGGCAAGCGGGTATAAGGGATCTGGGGCTTGTTGAGATATGATTTTGTGCCAAGGACAGGGATGGTATCGTGCACCATTGGAAATGCCACAGCTGTTTGCGGTAAACGTGCTCCATAATGAAACTTACTCACAAAAAGGAAATCTCCCACCAGAAGTGTTTTTTCCAGGGAAGAGGTAGGAATAGTAAATGGTTGCAGAATATAAGCGTGAACGATCGTAGCCGCTATAATCGCAAACAATATCGAACTTACCCATTCTCCCGCACCGGTTCTTGGCTTCAGGCTACGGTCTTCGATATATTTAACATCCGTAGCATAATTGATGTAATAAATATAAAAGCCTAGCGTAAGTATTACCAGAAAAGTATCGGTTGTGCTGTGTCTTCCAAAGCTTCTTATGGTTTCCACCCAGATGACGGGAAACATTATGAGGTTTACAATAGGTATGAAAAGTAATATAACCCACCACCACGGCCGGTTGATGATCTTCATTAGAATTACTGCATTATAAACAGGTATTGCGGCTTCCCAGGTTTGTCTTCCGGCTTTTTTATATAATTTCCAGGTTCCTAAAAAATGAATTACCTGGATAAGCAGGAAAAACAAAAACCATTGCGTGAATGTCATAATAAAATTGTTTTGCTTTATTAGAGCCGCGCGGACCCAAATTGTTACATTATTTTAAGATTTCAGATAACACATCCTGCATCCTGTAAATACCCTCTTTATCCTTTAACCATTCTGCGGCAATTACCGCGCCCTGGGCAAATCCCTGCCGGGAATGGGCAGTATGCTTAATTTCAATAGAATCAATTTCAGATTTATAGGAAACCGTATGGGTGCCGGGTACATCGGCCTCGCGTTTGGCTTTAATTGGAATTTCATCATCTTCAGCATGATCCAGTTGCCAACCGACCTTGTTAGGGTTATTGGCAATAATTTGTTGTGCCAGGCTAATGGCGGTGCCACTGGGAGCGTCCAGCTTCTGGGTATGATGAATCTCTTCAACCTCTACGGAATATTCTTCCAGGTTTTTCATCATCGCTGCCAGTTTTTCATTGAGCTCAAAAAACAGATTAACCCCAATGCTGAAATTCGAAGCATATAAAAAAGCGGAATCGTGTTTTTCACAGATTTCAACAGCCTTATCATAATGATCAAGCCAGCCTGTAGTACCACTAACAACGGGAATTCCCAGCTCAAAACAGGTGGTAATATTTTTAAAAGCGGCAGTGGGAACACTAAAATCTATTGCAACATCAGCATCAAGTCCTGTAAGATCATAACTATCAATATCTTCATCCACTTTCAAAACGATTTTGTGACCTCGGTCTATGGCAATTTCCTCAATAGTCTTGCCCATTTTTCCATATCCTAAAAGCGCTATTTTCATAATCAGAAATTATAATTTAAGGAAAACCCGTATTTGGTTTTACCCGAAAATTCATCAAAATTCATATTGGGTCGAAGCGTTAGATCTTCACTAACGTTAAATTGTTGCAAGTGTGCCTCTACGTTAGCATCTATTATATTAAGTGCATAAATCCCTGCAATAACCAAAATCGAAATTTCTTTATTCCGACGGTAAAAACGCTGGGCCCTTATTAAACCATCATCTGTAATATCTTGGCCATTCGCAGTAAATTCATCAACCCTTCCTGCAAGCCTGTCTTTGTAGGCATCGCGAAAACGGTTAAATTCATTGTCATTATTAATGTAAAAATACACCCCAATTCCAAGTCCTCCATAAGCGATTGGAATTTTCCAGTAGCTGCCATTATAAGCCTGGCCAAGACCAGGTAAAATCGCCGAATAAAAAGCAGCCCGGGAAGGAGCAAGGGCATCGTAGGGTTTGTAATCCCTTTCTTTTTCTTTTTCAGCTTCTGAAAGTTCCCCTGGAGGAGGGGTATCAACTACCAGGCTGTCCTGGGAAAATCCCTGGAAAGAAAAAAAAATCAGCATTACTGCTGTGAAAAGATGCTTACTCTTCACCCTGGATTAGTTTTTTGATTCTGTTGAAGTCTTCTTCCGATTTAAAAGGAATACTTAATTTGCCGCTTCCTTTTTTGGTTAGTTTTACATCTACTTTTGTGCCCAGGTATTCTGAAAATTCCTTAATTCCTTTCTTGAAAGTTTTGGGAACGCCGGCAGAAGTCTTAGTTGTGCTCTTTTCTTTACCTCCGGTATTGATTTCTCGAACCAGCTGTTCGGTTTCTCTTACCGAGAGCGATTTCTGAAGTATCTTTTCGTAAATATCCAACTGTTGCTGCGGATCTTCCACATTGATGAGTGCACGCCCGTGGCCCATACTCAGAAAACCGTCGCGCATTCCTGTTTGAATAATAGGATCCAGCTTCAGTAAACGCAGGTAATTTGCAATAGTAGAGCGATTTTTTCCGACCCTGTCGCTAAGTTGTTCCTGAGTCAGATTGATTTCGTCGATAAGTCGCTGATAGGATAACGAGATTTCAATTGGATCCAGATCTTGTCGCTGGATGTTTTCAACCAAAGCCATCTCCAGGGATTCCTGATCGTTGGCGATCCTTATATACGCCGGAATGGTTTTTAATCCAACAATTTTTGATGCTCTGAACCGGCGCTCTCCGGAAACCAGCTGGAATTTATTGAAATCAAGTTTTCTAACGGTAATTGGCTGGATCACCCCTAATTCGTTGATGGAGGAGGCGAGTTCCTTTAGTGCGTCTTCATTAAAACTGGTACGCGGCTGAAATGGATTCATCTCAATAGCCTCCAATTCAAGTTCCACAATATGACCTACCAATTTATCAGCGTTCTTGTCTTCTGCAGATTGTATATCATTTTGCGGATCTTTCAGCAAAGCTGAAAGTCCTCTTCCTAAAGCTTGTTTCTTGGTAGCCTTCGCCATCTTCTAAGAGTTTTTCTTTATAATTTCGTGCGCCAGACTCAAATAATTGCTGGCTCCTTTACTGCCCGCATCATAATTAATAATGCTTTCCCCGTAACTGGGGGCTTCACTTAAACGTACATTCCGTTGGATGATTGTATCAAAAACCATTTCTCCAAAATGCTTCTGAACCTCTTCTACCACCTGATTCGATAATCTTAACCTGGAATCATACATCGTAAGCAACAGGCCTTCAATATCCAGTTTTTTGTTGTGGATCTTCTGAACGCTTTTTATGGTATTAAGCAGTTTTCCGAGACCTTCCAGAGCGAAGTATTCACACTGGATAGGTATTAAAACAGAATCTGCCGCGGTCAAAGCGTTCAGAGTTAAGAGACCAATCGACGGCGCACAATCGATAAGGATAAAATCGTATTTTTCCTTTAACGGACTTATAGCCTTTTTAAGCATAGACTCCCTGTTTTCCTGGTCTACAAGCTCAATTTGTATCGCTACAAGGTCTATATGGGC
>DATISX010000115.1:0-11137 GCA_035468275.1 Salegentibacter sp. | reverse complement strand
AAGAGCCTTGATAATTTGCCTACAACCGGGCTTTGTGTAATAGATTTCGAAGTAGATTCATGGAAAGATATTAAACGAGGTAAAACCTTATTAACTTTAATTCATAAGGAATTAGCCTAATTTATGCAGAAACAAAAATATATTAACCGGGAACTTAGCTGGCTTCAGTTTAATGCAAGAGTTCTTCAGGAAGCCGAAGATGAAACAGTTCCACTTATAGAGCGTTTGCGCTTCCTCGGAATATTTTCTAACAATCTAGATGAATTTTTTAAAGTTAGATACGCAACGGTAAAGAGGATTGACCTGGCCGGGAAAGCGGGTAAAAGTGTTTTAGGAGGAATAAAAGCCAGTAAACTTCTGGAAAAAATCACTCAAATTGTGATCAAGCAGCAGGCAGAAAGCCTGGAAGTTCTTGCCGATATTCAGCATCAATTAAAGGCACACAATATTTACATCATTAATGAAAAACAGGTTTCCCAATCTCAACAGAAATTTCTGAAAGATTTTTTCCTGTCTAAAGTTAGTCCGGCGCTGGTTACGATTATCCTTAATGATTTACCTGAAATTCCAAGTTTAAAGGATAGTGCCGCTTATCTCGCTGTAAAGATGGTTATGAAGGAGGCACAAGCCGGGGATAAAATATCTCAACTGCTGAATCAGCCTGTTCAGGAGAAAAAATATGTGCTTATTGAAATTCCCAGGAGCATAGAACGCTTTGTGGAGCTACCGGAAGAAAATGGTAAGCAATATATCATCCTTCTCGATGATCTTATAAGATTTAACCTGAATACCATTTTCAATATTTTTGACTATGAGAGTATCTCAGCGCATATGATCAAGATTACGCGCGATGCAGAACTCGATATTGATAGTGACCTAAGTAAGAGTTTCATTGAAAAAATTTCAGCCAGCGTAAAAGATCGCATTAAGGGAGAACCTGTTCGCTTTGTTTATGATATGAATATTGCAGAAGACACGCTTACTTATCTCCTTAAAAAGATGGGGATCGATGCTTCTGATAGTATAATTCCCGGAGGCCGATATCATAACAGAAGGGATTATATGAATTTCCCAAGTCTCGGCAGAAATGATCTTTTATATGAAATTAATGAGCCTCTGCCAATTCCAGGCTTACTCTTGCAAACCAGCCTTTTCAGCGGAATAGCAAAAAAAGATTTTCTACTGTACACTCCCTATCAGAGCTTTGCCTATACGGTGAAATTCCTTCGGGAAGCAGCACTGGATCCTAAGGTTAGAACCATAAAGATCACTATTTATAGACTGGCAAAGATATCTCATATTGCCAGTTCACTTATTAATGCAGTTAAAAACGGTAAGAAGGTTACTGTCCAGATAGAACTAAGGGCTCGCTTTGATGAAGTAGCCAATATTCGTTATGCCGAACAAATGCAGCAGGAAGGAGTGATTCTTATCTTTGGTGTTCCCGGGTTAAAGGTTCACTGTAAGACTTGTGTAATAGAAAGAGAAGAGGAAGGCAAACTAAAAAGATACGGATTTGTAAGCACGGGGAATTTTAATGAATCAACTTCCCGATTATATACCGATTACACGCTGTTCACGGCTCATCCCGAAATTTTGAAGGAGGTAAACAAAGTATTCGATTTCTTCGAGATCAATTATAAGGTGAGTAAATATAAACACCTTATTATATCTCCGCATTATACCAGAAGTGCCCTGGTGAAATTAATCCAAACTGAAATTGAAAATGCTCAGAAAGGTAAAAAGGCAGGGATTAAACTGAAGTTAAACAGTCTATCAGATTACCCGATGATCAATAAGCTTTATGAAGCCAGCCAGGCAGGAGTAGAGGTAAAGTTGATCGTAAGAGGAATTTGCTGTCTTATTCCAGGGGTTAAAGGATTAAGCGAAAATATAGAAGCGATAAGCATAGTAGATAAATTTTTAGAACATCCCCGGTTATTTATTTTTGAAAATGGTGGAGATCCTAAAGTGTATCTTTCTTCTGCCGATCTAATGACCAGGAATCTGGACAATCGGGTTGAGATCTCCTGCCCGGTTTATGATCACGATATCAGGAAGGAAATTATGGAAACCTTTGACATTAGCTGGCAGGATAATATTAAGGCTCGAGTGCTTTCCGAGAACCAGGACAATGCTTATCGAAAAAATGATAAACCCAGATTGAGGTCGCAGTTTGCATTGTACGATTATTATTTAAATAAAACGAAAAATCCAGACTCATGATAAGTCAGAAAAATTATGCCGCCATAGATATTGGTTCCAACGCTGTAAGATTGTTGGTTTCTACCATAACTGAGAAAGAAGGGAAAGAAACCAGTTTTCGTAAAACTTCACTGGTAAGGGTGCCCATTCGGCTTGGGGGAGACGTATTTGTCACCAGAAAGATATCTGATTCCAATATCACACGAATGGAAGATACAATGCAAGCCTTTAAACTTCTTATGAAATCACATGGTGTGGAAAAATATAAAGCATTTGCTACTTCGGCAATGCGGGAAGCGGCCAATGGAGATGAAGTCGTGGAAAAAATAAAGGAATCTTCTGGCTTGGATATCGAAATCATTGATGGAAATCACGAAGCAGCCATTATTGCAGCAACCGATCTTCATAACCTTATTCAAACCAATAGAAATTATTTGTATGTAGATGTAGGAGGAGGAAGTACAGAGTATACACTTTATAGCAACGGTGAATCTATCGCTTCTAAATCCTTTAAGGTAGGTACGGTTCGACTCCTGAAAGATCTGGTGGAGCATCAAACCTGGAATGAAATGGAAAAATGGGTTAGGGAGGTCACTAAAAATTTTGATGACATAGACCTAATTGGATCCGGAGGTAACATCAACAATATTTTTAAAACCAGCAGAAAGAAAGAAGGAAAACCGCTAAGCCTTTCCTATTTGAAAAAATATAATGAGCTTTTGAATTCCTATACCTATGAAGAGCGTATCACCGAATTAGACCTCAAAAACGACAGGGCAGATGTAATCATTCCGGCAGCCCGTATCTATTTAAATTCGATGAAGTGGGCACGTGCAACCCAAATCCATGTTCCGAAGATTGGTTTAGCCGATGGGATCATCAAATCTTTGTACATGGAAGATCAGCGCAACTAACCGTGAATGGTTTCGTCTTTACCAAGGTCTTTCATGATTTCAGCTTCATAATTCAGTAATTCCTGCCATTTACGGTCTACCTCGGTTCTATCTTCACCGTATTGGCGGGCAAATTTTAGGAACATGGTATAATGGCTGGCTTCACTTATCATTAAATTACGGTAGAATTCTGCCAACTCCTTATCTTCTAGTTTTTCTGAAAGTAGCCTGAAACGCTCGCAGCTCCTGGCTTCAATTAAGCCCGCTATTAAAAGACGGTGTACCAGTTGCGTGCTGCGACTGCCTCCTTTTGGAAAAAAACTGCGCAGTTTAATAACATATTCATCCTTTCGGTCCCACCCAAGAGTTAATCCGCGTTGTTTAAGTTTTTCGTGAACCATTTTGAAATGCCCCATTTCTTCCCGGGCCAGGGCAGTCATCTCATCAACGAGTTCCGGATATTCCGGAAAAGTAACAATAAGGGAGATCGCTGTAGAAGCTGCTTTTTGTTCGCAATAAGCATGGTCTATAAGAATATCTTCGATATTCTTCTCGGCAATATTTGCCCAACGCGGATCTGTGGGTAGTTTTAATCCTAACATGATTATATGTCTAAATCAAAGGTGGTTCTTAATTTTTCGAGCAACGGATTCTTTTCTTTCAGTTTGTTGTATTTTTCCATTGGGGTGAAGGCGTAGGTTTTTGCCTTTGTTTCATTTACCCTTATTACCAGATTAATTTGGGTGTTTTGTAGTTTCTTTTTCAAAAACGCCATTAACTTATTTCTCTCTTTCTCAAGGTCGATTTTCATTCCTTCATTAGGCATTTCCAGAATGATATCCCGACCTTCCAGGGTAGGCAAATCGGTTTCCAGAATAGAAGCAAGTATCTTTTCTCCCCGCTGCTTTAAACGGTGCACATATTCATTCCAGGCGGCGTGCAGCTGAGTTTCATTGAATTCCTCGGTTAATTTTTTATCTTCCTTCGGAGCCTTTTCCAGGTTTTTTGCTTCCAGTTCTTTTTTCCTCCGAATGCTCTTAAGCGACAGGCCGGAAACTTTTTCATTTCTCAAATCGTCAGTGTTCAGGTCTAACTTCGGTTTAACTGAAGTTCCTTCGGAATCCTGAATTTCCTTATTATTATCTCCTATCGGGGATGTTTCTGTAGATTTATCGATTTCCGGGTTTTCTTCTGAAACTCCTGATGCAGGATTTTCTTCAGAATAATACTTTTTATTGTTGTCGCTCACGCAATGCCCATCTATTCCCTCGGTGTTTGCTTCAGAAGAGGGCAGTTGAGATTCCTGTGGTGGGGTGGGAGCCTGCTGCTCGTGTTCATTTTCCCTAACCAATTCTTTTTCTTCCGAAGAAAGCTTTACAGGAGCTTCTTCAAAATAATTAGCCGGAATTATTGGCTGTTCAGACTTTTTTTTTTCTCCATCAAAAGTGATAGAGGCAAGCTGCATAAGGCAAAGTTCTACCAGCAGACGTTGATTCTGACTGTTCTTGTACTTTAAATCGCAGTCATTAGCAAGATCTATTGCTTTAATAAGAAAGGCATGACTGGTTTTATTGGCTTGTTCAAAATACCGGGTTTTGGTTTGTTCGCCAACTTCCAGTAGTTGTATTGTTTTTTGATCTTTACAAACCAGTAAATTCCTGAAATGGGAAGCAAGGCCCATTATAAAATGATGACCATCAAAACCGCTTGATAAGATATCGTTGTAAGCAATCAAAAGGCCTGGAATATCATTTTCCAAAATAAGATCGCTAACCTTCATATAGGTATCGTAATCTAAAACGTTCAGGTTCTCGGTTACGGCTTGCCGGGTTAGATCTTTTCCGCTGAAACTTACTACGCGGTCGTATATGGAAAGGGCATCCCGCATTGCGCCATCAGCTTTTTGTGCGATGATGTGCAGGGCGTCTTCTTCGGCATTTACTCCTTCCTGTTCCGCGATGTATGCGAGGTAATTTTTAGCATCTGTTACAGTGATGCGTTTAAAATCAAAAATCTGGCAACGGGAAAGAATAGTCGGAATTATTTTATGCTTTTCGGTGGTAGCAAGAATGAAAATCGCATGCTTTGGAGGCTCCTCGAGGGTCTTTAGAAATGCATTAAAAGCAGCCTGAGAAAGCATATGCACCTCATCAATTATATACACCTTATAGTTCCCAACCTGCGGCGGAATGCGAACCTGATCTATAAGATTTCTAATATCGTCTACCGAGTTATTGGAGGCGGCATCCAGTTCAAAAATATTGAATGCAAAATCCTCATCGGGACTTTGGGTGCCATCCTGGTTGATCATCTTAGAGAGGATACGTGCACAGGTGGTTTTTCCAACGCCTCGTGGCCCTGTAAATAGCAAAGCCTGAGCAAGATGGTTATTTTCAATGGCATTTTTCAAAGTATTGGTAATAGCCTGTTGGCCTACCACATCTTTAAAGCTTTGTGGCCTGTATTTTCTTGCCGATACTATAAAATGTTCCATCGAAATTATTTGAACAACAAATATAAAAATAGCAGGCTTAAGTCCTAAAAACATTCCCCTATATTTTTTGATATTCTGACATAAAAAGTGAATTAGCTTTTTGAAATAAAAAAGCCGGGAATTTAAAGTATCTTTGCGGCTTAAAGCAGGCCGCCTTATCGCTACGCCTTGTGCGTAGAGGAAAGTCCGGACACCATAGGGCAGCATAGTGGGTAACACCCACCGGTCCCGTCCCGATAGCTATCGGGTTAGGGATAAGGACTAGTGCAACAGAAAGGATGTACAGGTAATGCTGTAGTGAAATCAGGTAAACTCTATGCGGTGCAATGCCATGTAAACCGGCGCTATCAAGCGGCCCGTTTGTTGCCGGAGGGTAGGCAGCTCAAGATTTCTGGTAACAGAAATTTCAGATAAATGATAAGGGCTCAGTTCCTGATATTAATTGGGAACTGGGAACTGAAACCGGCTTACAGGCCTGCTTTATTTATTATGTAACAGACTTTTTGAACAGGCGATAGCTTCATCCATATTGGTGAAAATATCAAAGGGGAGTGGAGAGAATTGCTTTTCAAAATGCGCGGTTTTAGCGCCCATAAGCTCATAATTCACAATGGCGATTCCAGCGAGATTTTCCAGATTCCTCAAATTATAATAAATCAATGGATTTACGTTGTAGGCTTCTTTTCGATTTGAGATATAAACGAAACTGCGGGAATCAAAAACTTCATTGCAAATATTCAGGATTTGTTCTACATGATGATCTTCAAAGATCACTCCTTCCTTAACTTTTGAAATAACATAGCCTTTATAAAATTCCAGGATAGTATCTTCCAGCTCTATAATTTTGATACGAGTTTCCATAGAACTGAGTTTTATTCAAAAAAGCTGAACGCCGAACTTCCATATTTTCTGGCTTCGGTAAAATGAGGAGTCTCCGAGAGATCTGTGTGTTTTGAATGTTCTAAAATCAGAGTGCCGTCTTCGTTTAGAAGTCCTTTTTCGAATACAAGGGAAATTATCTTCTGAAATGCCTCGGGTTCAAAATCGTAAGGAGGATCGGCGAAGATAATGTCTGACTTGATTGGGGCTTTTTCCAGATATTTATAAACATCACTTTTTATAACATTTATATTCATGTCCAGCTCTTCTGAAGTCTTCTTTATGAATTTTATACAATCAAAATTTTCATCAACGGCGGTAATTTGTGAAGCACCACGAGAGGCAAATTCATAAGCGATATTTCCTGTTCCGGAAAATAAGTCCAGGATGGCGATTCCATTTAAATTAAAGCGGTTATTCAGAATATTAAAAAGCGCCTCTTTAGCCATATCAGTAGTGGGCCGAACGGGTAATTTTTTGGGAGCGGTTAGTCGTTTCCCTTTGTTTTTTCCTGAAATGATTCGCATTAGAATGAGTTTAAAAGAACAAATTCAGCCTCGGCCTCCTTGTTCTCCATTTTGCTGTTTATCGCATACTTTGTGCCTACTTTGCCTAGACTGATATTCTTAATATAATGATAAGCAATTTGATAAAGATCAGATTCTTCGGTAATATCCCCGAACAGCTGAAGATCGAATTCCAATGGGTCTAAATTTAATTGCTCGGCCGTAAATAGCAGGTAATAAAGGAAATCTTCTGGAGTTTCATATTGGAAGCTGTTACAGAAGATAATTTTGCCTCCTTCGATTACGACCAGATCATAACTTCCCGATTTATTATAAAGATAAACCCTGGGGGAATTGTGTTTTTCCTTTTTCAGCAAAGTTTCAAGTAACACTGAAATGCTGTGTTTATACTCAAATTCTCCATACCGGTCAAAGAAATAATTTATGATATTGGTATAAGGAATATATACGCACACGGCCCTGGCAAGCTCAATTTCATCATTGGCGATAAAATCGGTTTTTAGGATCTTTGTGTTGAATTTTAAATAATTCGAGGCCTGTTCCTCAATAAATAATTTTGAAGGGACCAGCGTATATAAAGGATTGTCAAAAATTAAGGTGATTTCATCTACAGCTTCCTGGAGAGCTTTTTCATTTTCGTACTCCCGGTCTATCTTCTGAAGGATCTTTACCGGATCCAATTGGCGTTCAAAACCTACTTTTTTGAAAAAGATAATTTCTTCCTGTTTTGTATCCAGGATACAAAAAGAAAGTCCATCCAGGCTAACCTGAATGGACAGTTTTAAGTTTGTTTGGTTTTGGTTATTCGTCACCATAAATTATTGGCCAGTTTCCAGTGGTTTTTATCTCTTCCATAGAGCCCACACTAATGTAACGGCCGTTAACATCGTCTACCGATATAACTTCATTTTGCTGAAGTACAAGGTCTCTATCCTGATCTGCAAGAATTACACTCTTAGCAATTTTGGCTTCAAATACAGGAATATCCCTGTCTCCTTTTTTTATGGTTCCTGCTTCAAGTTCAAATTTAGCATCAACTCCTTCAATAGGCACAATGATCATATCCGTGTAACGCTCACGGTCCCCTTTAAATAAGGAATCTTTAACAGGTACGAATCCTAAAGTATCAATAATCACCTTTTCAATGTATTCATCAACTCCATAAGTTTTTTTGTATTCTTCGTCTAAAATAGTTGTATCTCTCCTTTGGGTTATCGCAAATTCGGCAGTATCCAGAAATTGAACCAATTTGTCGAAATCTCCCTGAAATTCTCCGGTAACCTCCTTGTGGGCAAGTTCTGCCTCACGGATATCCTTAAGATTTTCAATTACTTTGGCGTAGCGTTTCTCTTTAACTTTGTCGAATTGAATTGGTTGGTATACTGCATCAAAGGTAAGGTAGGCTAGCCCAATGATCACCACCCAAAGAAGTAATTGAATTGCAAGTCTCATGCTTTCGTTATTTTTAAGATAATATTAGTGTTCCACGACAAATCTACAATTTTTTTTTTATTCGTAAAAGTTTCTTCCCTAAAAATCCATTCCTATCTTTGAATTTTGACAATATCCTATGAAAGAACTCACTTCGGCTGGTTTTTATAAGCTTATTTTAGACGATCTGGGTTTTCCTGCCAAAGCTAAACAGGATATCGCCTTACAACAACTCGCAGATTTTGTCACTTCCAACTCCTCGGAATCTATTTTTATGTTGAAAGGTTTTGCCGGAACGGGTAAAACCACCATTATAAGTTCCCTGGTAAAAAACCTGTGGCAGATAAAGAAATCAGGAATTCTTATGGCTCCTACCGGAAGGGCAGCAAAAGTGATCGCTAATTATTCAAAAAAGGAAGCTTTTACAATTCACAAGAAAATTTATTTTCCCAAAAAATCGAGCGGATCGGGAGTTCAATTCGTTCTTCAGCCTAACAAGCATAAAATCAGTATTTTCATAGTTGATGAAGCCTCGATGATTTCAGATACTCCCACAGATTCCAAGCTCATGGAAAACGGAAGTTTGCTGGATGATCTCATTCAGTATGTTTATTCAGGCCATAACTGCCAGTTAATCCTAATTGGGGACACGGCGCAATTACCTCCGGTAAAAATGGAGATAAGTCCTGCCCTTGAAGCAGAAAAACTTCAGTTTGCTTATAATAAAGAAGTAAAACATATAGAACTCGATGAAGTAGTACGCCAGGCAGAAGAAAGCGATATTCTTTTAAATGCCACGCGAATAAGAGAAACCCTGCAAGACGGTTTTTACGATAGCTTTAAATTTCAGCTTAGCTCAAAAGGCGATGTGGTGAGGCTTCAGGACGGTTATGAAATTATGGATGCGATCGAAGAATCTTATTCCCAACTGGGCCACGAAGAAACAAGTATTATTGTTCGCTCCAATAAAAGGGCTAATCTTTATAATGAACAAATTAGATCGCGCATTCTCTTTCAGGAAGAAGAAATTTCGGCTGGAGATTATCTCATGGTGGTGAAGAATAACTATTTCTGGATAAAACCAACTTCAGAAGCAGGCTTTATCGCGAATGGAGATATCGTGAAAGTCCTAGAAATTTTCAGTATAAAGGAACTCTATGGATTCCGGTTTGCTGAAGTTAAAGTGCAAATGGTAGATTATCCAAAAATGCAAGCTTTCGAAACCGTGGTAATGCTCGATACTCTTACCAGTAATTCTCCTTCGCTTACTTATGAAGAATCGAACCAGCTTTACCAGGAGGTGATGAAAGATTATGCCGATGAAACTTCTAAATACAAGAAGTTTATGAAAGTGAAGAATAATAAGTTTTTCAATGCCCTGCAGATCAAGTTCTCTTATGCGATGACCTGCCATAAATCCCAGGGTGGACAATGGCACACTATATTTATTGAGCAACCCTACCTGCCCGAAGGGGTGGGCAAGGAGTATTTACGCTGGCTCTATACTGCCGTAACCCGTGCCACCGATAAGTTGTATCTTATTGGTTTTAAAGATGATTTTTTTACTGAAAACTAAAATAAGCTGTCGTGAACAATCCACTAAAAATAATTGCAATGATCCCGGCCCGCTATGAGGCTTCCCGCTTCCCCGGAAAACTAATGCAGGACCTTGCCGGTAAAACCGTGATAAGAAGAACTTATGAAGCAGCTTTAAACACTAAATTGTTTGAGGAGGTTTACGTAGTAACCGATAGTGACGAAATTTTTGCTGAAATTCAATCCTTTGGAGGGAAAGCCATTAAAAGCCGGAAAGAACATGAATGCGGAAGCGACCGTATCGCAGAAGCGGTTATGGATATGGATGTAGATATTGTGGTAAATGTACAAGGCGACGAACCTTTTATAGATAAGGATAGCCTGATTCGCCTTCTGAATGTTTTTCGCGAAGATGACGCAGGAATAATTGATCTTGCATCTCTTAAGACCGCTATGGCTGAAAGTGAGGAGATCACCAACCCAAACAATGTGAAAGTGATCACCAATAAAAATGATTTCGCGCTTTATTTCTCCCGGTTTCCAATCCCTTATCCCCGGAATACCGAAGCCAGAGTAACTTATTTTAAGCATATTGGAATCTATGCCTTTCGTAAACAAGCTCTAATAGATTTTTATAATTTTCCCATGTTAACTTTGGAAGAAGCAGAAAAAATAGAAGCTATAAGGTATTTGGAATATGGTAAGAATATAAAAATGGTGGAAACTCCACATCAAACTGTAGGAATAGATACCCCGGAAGATCTGGAAAAAGCCCGTAAAATGTTTAAAGATTAATTAGAGACTGCTTCTTTGTATGTGTTAAGAGCGCGTTCTCTTGCTTCCTTGTGATCCACCATGGGCTCAGGATATTTTTCTGAACCGTATTCTTCAACCCATTTTTGAATATATTTTTTATCCTTATCAAATTTTTCAATTTGAGTTGTAGGGTTGAAGATTCTAAAATAAGGCGCAGCATCTACGCCACTGCCGGCGACCCATTGCCAGTTGCCAACATTAGAAGCCAGTTCGTAATCCAAAAGATTTTCAGCAAAATAGGCTTCTCCCCAGCGCCAGTCTATAAGCAGATGTTTGCAAAGAAAACTCCCCACAAGCATTCTCACCCGGTTATGCATAAACCCGGTTTGGTTTAGTTGCCGCATTCCGGCATCAAC
>DATISX010000114.1:0-6035 GCA_035468275.1 Salegentibacter sp. | reverse complement strand
ATTGAAGTATTATCTTATAGTCATTCCGCTGGTTTTGAATCTTACCGCACCAAATTGGCTGCTTATTATAAGAGAAACGATATTCCGGTAAATGCAGATGAGATCATCGTGACTACGGGAGGATCAGAAGCTTTAATGTTCGCCATGGGAAGCATTACAGATCCCGGGGACGAAGTTATTATTCCTGAACCATTTTACGCCAATTACAATGGTTTTGCTACAGCTTCGGGAGTAAATATTATACCTATAAAAAGTTCCATAGAGAACAATTTTGCGCTACCTCCTATTTCAGATTTTGAAGCAGTGATTAGCGAAAAAACCAAAGCTATAATTCTTTGCAACCCGGGAAACCCTACCGGTTATCTTTATACCAAAGAAGAGATCGAGCAACTTGCAGAAATCGCGCTTAAGCACGATCTTTTTATCGTAGCAGATGAGGTATATCGGGAATTTGCTTACGACGGAGTAAAACATCACTCCATTATGAGCATTCCTAAGCTTGCACAGAACGCAATTATGGTAGATTCGGTTTCCAAGCGTTACAGTATGTGTGGAGCCAGGATAGGTTGCCTGGTATCAAAAAATCCAGAGGTGATGAAAACAGCCATGAAATTTGCACAGGCTCGTCTTAGTCCTCCAACATTTGCCCAAATTGCCAGTGAAGCAGCTTTAGATACTCCCCAGGAATATTTTGACGAGGTTATCGAAGAATATACCAGCAGAAGAAATATCCTGATAGAAGGACTTGAAAAAATTGAAGGCGTTAGGGTAGCCAAACCAAAAGGTGCCTTTTACTGCATCGCCGAACTTCCGGTAGAAAATGCCGATGATTTTGCGCAGTGGCTACTCGAAGAATTTGAAATGAACAATGAAACCATTATGGTAGCTCCTGCCGCTGGTTTTTATTCCACACCAAATACCGGTCTTAACCAGGTTCGCATAGCTTATGTATTGAAAAAAGAAAATTTGATAAGAGCTATTGAAATCTTAGATGCTGCTTTGAAGCAATACAATAAGTAAGCTATATGCAGGTTTCTGAAAATATCTCTTTAAAGCCATTTAATACTTTTGGCATTGATGTAAAAGCTAAAAAGTTTATTTCGGTTTCTTCTTCTGAAGAATTAAAGAAGGTACTTCAGCAAACCTATGCATCAGAAATATTTATCCTGGGTGGCGGCAGCAATATGTTGCTTACCCGGGATATAAACAAAACTGTACTTCAAATTGGTTTAACCGGAAAACGCATTATCTCTGAAACTGAAGATGAGGGGGTAGTTGAAGCCAGTGCCGGTGAAAACTGGCATCAATTTGTGTTGTGGACTCTGGAACAGGATTTTGGCGGTCTGGAAAACCTTTCTCTTATTCCCGGGAATGTAGGTACAGCTCCAATTCAGAATATAGGTGCATACGGAGTGGAATTAAAAGATGTTTTTGAATCCTGTACCGCAATGCATGTTCAAACTCTGGAAGAAAAGGATTTTAAGCCGGAGGATTGCAACTTCGGATATAGAAATTCTGTTTTCAAAGAGGATTTGAAGGGGGAATATATAATTACTTCGGTAAGATTCAGGTTAAGTAAAAAGAATCACCAATTACGCACAGGCTACGGAGCGATTAACGATTGGTTGACCAGTCAAAAGATAGGCAAAGCGGGAATAAAGGATGTATCTAATGCTGTGATCGCTATTCGCCAGTCAAAATTACCAGATCCACGTATTCTTGGCAACAGCGGAAGTTTTTTTAAAAATCCGGTAATCGGGAAAAATGAATATTTAAAGCTAAAAGAGACACATCCCGAAATCCCTTCTTATCCTATGGGAGAAGAGCTAGTGAAAGTGCCGGCCGGTTGGTTAATCGACAAGGCAGGATTAAAAGGCTATCGCCGAGGAGATGTCGGCGTGCATAAAAACCAGGCACTTGTTCTTGTAAATTACGGCGCGGCCACGGGAGAAGAAGTACTGGATCTTTCCCGGGAGATTCAAAATAAAATACTTACGGAATTCGGAGTTACCCTCGAGCCGGAAGTCAATATTTTTTAAGTCATTGTAAGAAAATATTTAACACCTCCTACGTGTTTTTTTCAGATTTTTAATATTTCCTTATCACTTTTCCCTTGATTAATGAGTTATCTTTATTATATCAATATCGGGGTGCTTAGGCTGAGATTATACCCGCATAACCTGATCTGGATAATTCCAGTGTAGGAATTATTGAATCTAGCGAGGTTAATCGCCTTATTAGAGGAGCTTCATTTTCTTTACAGAAAATGAAGCTTTTTTTATATTATTACATAAAAAAACCCGCCGGATAGGATTCCGGTGGGTGTTAAAAGTTTTAGTTGGTGTTCTTTCTTAAGACGACTTCCTCATGACCACCCCATCAATTTGATGGATCACCCCGTTAGAGGCGGTTATATTGGTTTTAGTGATCCTGGCAGTATTACCATTTTCATCCTTAAGTAAGATATCGTCTCCACTTTTCATTGCAGTAAGTTCAGCACCACTAAGAGTAGTTATAGTATACTCTCCATTACCCTGGTCAATTCTTTCAGACAATTCTTCAGCAGTGATTTCATCTTCCACAACATGATATTTAAGCACATCGCCTAGCTCCTGCCTGTGAGTATCGCTCATCAAAGTATCGAGAGTGGCCTGATCTACTTTCTCGAAAGCTGCATTAGTAGGTGCGAAAACGGTATAGGGTCCCTCCTCTTCTGTAAAAATCTGGGAAAGTTCGGCGTTTTGCATAGCGCTGGCTAGTGAGCTCAAGGAATCATCTTCCATGGTTTTAGCCGCGATACTATTGGCCTCCCATTCCATACGTTCCTCTTCTGCCTCTAATTCCGCGGCACGTTCAGCCTCATCCTTTTCTATTCTTTCTTTCTCTTTTTCTGCATTTTTCTTCCCATCCTCACAAGAAGTAAAGACCAAAAGTCCCACAAATAGTAAAACTACAAGTTTTGTGATTTTCATAATTTAGTTTTTTAGGTTATCAACTAACAAATATAGGATGCAACCTCAACATTATTAGGGTTTTACGCATAATCTTTAGTTAAATATTGTAAAGCTTTTCCTAATGTGGATTAGAATTTTACCAGTCCTCTTTTTATTGTTATTTTTGCAGAAGAAATTTATCATCATGAAATTAATCATAATAAGTATAGTTTTACTTGCCCTGGCATTTGCAGGCTTAGCCATAAAAATCTGGAGTAAAAAGGACGGTAAATTTGCCGGAACCTGCGCCAGTCAAAGTCCGTTTTTAAATAAAGAAGGAGAATCATGTAGTTTTTGTGGAAAGATGCCCGAAGAAATGGGTAATTGTAGCACTGACAAAGAAGGAAAATAGACCGCAACCTGAATGGCCCTAACTTTACTCGCTCTATTTTTACTTATCAGCTTAATCAACTTCATTTTTTTCCTGGCTTTTTTTTCGTTCGCAAACGCCAGAAAGCAGGAATCTTTAGGAACTGATATTCCGGTTTCGGTGGTAATTTGCGCCAAAAATGAAGCTGAGAATTTAAAGAATTTCCTTCCCCTTATCCTGGAGCAGGATTACCCAGATTTTGAAGTAGTGGTGATCAATGATGCCTCCACCGATAATACGCTGGAAGTCATTGAAAATTTTCAGAAGATAGACGGGCGGGTTCAAATTGTGAACGTTCAGAATAACGAAGCATTTTGGGCGAATAAAAAATACGCCCTTACTCTGGGCATTAAGAAAGCAAAGAATTCCCACCTCTTGTTTACTGACGCCGACTGTGCTCCCCAATCTAAGAAATGGATCTCGGGAATGGTGCAGCATTTCAGCAAGGACAAAAGTATTATCCTGAGCTATGGAGGTTATTTCAAACACAAAAATTCTCTACTAAATAAACTAATTCGGTTTGAGACCTTGCTCACTGCAATTCAGTATTTCTCTTATGCCAGGCTTGGAAGTCCATATATGGGTGTAGGCCGAAATCTCGCTTATACTTCAGAAGAATTTTACGCCCAAAAAGGTTTTGCCAGTCATTTGCACCTGCGTTCCGGAGATGATGATCTTTTTGTCAACGAAGCAGCGACTTCAAAGAATACTGCTATTTGCTTTCACAAGGAGGCTATAACCCGAAGTGTTCCAAAAAAGACTTTCAAGGAATGGTTTCAGCAAAAAAGGCGGCATGCTTCTATTGCAGGTCAATATAAACAGCAACATAAATTGCTCCTGGGTTTATTCTATAGTTCAAGATTATTATTCTGGCTTTTATTAATAATTCTTCTGGTAATGCAGGTTTATCCGGTAATAGTACTTGGGGCTTTGGGCCTCATTCTCATCACTGAATTTCTCATCTATTATAAATCTGCCCGTAAACTTGGAGAAACAGATGTGGTTTGGTTATTTCCGTTTTTAGAGGTATTTTTAATTGTTGCGCAACTAAGCATTTTTATCGCTAATATTTTCTCAAAACCTAAGCATTGGAAATAAACCATGAGGAGCTGCTTACCAGGATTAAAGCTGCAAAAAATGGGAGCCAGTCTGCCTTTAATTATCTTCTTGATAAGTTCTGGAATGATGTTTACGGTTTTCAGCTAAAAAAAACCCGGGATGAGTATGAAGCTGAAGACATCACTATTCAAACTTTCTCCAAGGCTTTCAACAAGATCCATACTTTTGACGAGAATTATTCCTTTAGCACCTGGCTTATAGCCATATCAAAAAATATTCAGGTTGATCTCTTCCGAAAAAAAAACGCTTCCATCAGGTCTAAAATGACTTCAGAAAATATCACCCAGGTTCAGAGGATTGCAGATGAAACCCCCACAATAGAAGACAAACTTATTAAGGAACAGCATCTTGCGCAATTACTTGCCGATATCAAGCAACTAAAGCCTCATTATCAGGAAGTGATAAACCTTAGGTATTTTCAGGAGAAATCATACAAGGAAATCGCTGAGAGCCTTGAGGAACCTATGAATAATGTAAAGGTTAAACTCCTAAGAGCCAAGAAGCTTTTGGCCGAAATTATAGAAAACAGAAACAAACTGTAAGCAATTCCAACAAAGGCTGTCCAATTTATGCAGTTAAACAGATTATTGTATCTTTGAACAATTGAATTTTGCTATGAGTACAGAGACTATTTCCCCAAACGAAACCAGGAAAACTGCCAAGCCAAAGTGGTTGAGAGTAAAGTTGCCCACCGGTAAAAAATACACCGAATTACGTGACATTGTTGCTAAATATGATTTGCATACTATTTGCACTTCGGGAAGCTGCCCCAATATGGGTGAATGCTGGAGTGAAGGCACGGCCACTTTTATGATTCTGGGGAACATTTGTACCCGTTCCTGCGGATTCTGCGGTGTAAAAACCGGAAGACCGGAGACTGTAGATTGGGATGAACCCGAAAAAGTTGCCCGCTCTATAAAACTCATGAAAGTCAAGCATGCGGTTATAACCAGCGTAGATCGCGATGATCTAAAAGACATGGGGTCTATTCTATGGGCAGAAACCATTAAAGCGATTAGGAGAATGAATCCTGAAACCACTATGGAAACTCTTATTCCGGATTTTCAGGGAAATGAAAGAAATATAGACCGAATAATTGAAGTTGCTCCTGAAGTTGTTTCCCATAATATGGAAACCGTAAAGCGTCTAACACGCGAGGTTAGGATTCAGGCAAAATACGAACGAAGCCTGGAGGTTTTACGTTACCTGAAGCAACAAGGCATAAACCGAACAAAATCGGGAATTATGCTAGGCCTGGGAGAACAGGAAGACGAAGTAATTCAAACGCTGCATGATTTGAAGGACGTGGGAGTTGATGTAGTTACCATTGGCCAATATCTTCAGCCAAGTAAAAGACATCTTCCGGTTAAGCAGTTTGTAACTCCAGATCAATTCAAAAAATACGAGGCTATTGGTTTGGATCTTGGATTTCGGCATGTTGAAAGCAGTGCATTGGTACGTTCCTCTTATAAAGCACAAAAACATATAAACTAAGCAAAGCTTTCTATGGCGGCAAAAATCAATATAGCCATAAATGGTTTTGGCCGTATAGG
>DATISX010000113.1:0-12924 GCA_035468275.1 Salegentibacter sp. | reverse complement strand
GTAGAAATGGGTGAGTCAGGAATTCAGGTAGATTACGATAATCCAGTTGCTTCAGATAATTGTTCAGATGTAAGCTTAAGTCTTACTGAAGGTTTTGCTTCAGGAGAAGTATTTCCTGTGGGAACAACCACGGTCACCTGGACTGCAACTGATGAATCCGGAAATTCCTCCAGCTGTACCTTTACTGTTACAGTTGAAGAAGAAGAAATTCCGGAGGCACCCGAACCTCCTGTGGTAGAGGTGATCCAGCCGGATTGTATCCTTCCGCTGGGAACTATCTTAATCGATACTGAGGAAAATCTAACCTACAGTATAGATGGTGAAAATTATCAGTCTGCAGGTGAGTTTAATGACCTGGAACCCGGAACATATGAAGTTACTGCCAGAGATGAATACGATCAGGTTTCCGAAGCAACTATTACAGTGCTTGAACAGCCGGTAGCAGAAGAAATTGCTACTACAAGTATAAGTCTGTGTATAGAAGATTCAGTATTTGATCTTTTTGAATTGCTCGAAGGGGAATATGATCCAAACGGAGAATGGATAGATGTGGACGATACCGGAGCCCTGGATGGAGATTTCATTGATCCTGCAATGTTAAGTGTAGGAGATTACAATTTTGAATATAGACTTGAAGATTCTGCCTGTCCTGTTAGCGCAGAGGTGACTGTAAATATTAACGATGACTGTGTGGTGTTACCATGCGGACTTGAAGATATTCAATCCAGTATTTCCAAAGCGGTTACTCCTAACGGCGACAACAGAAATGATTATTTCGAGATCGATTTTTCCGACGAATGTGGGTTCACCTATGAGGTAATGATCTTTAATCGTTGGGGTTCTAAGATTTTTGAATCTGATAACTATCAGAATAACTGGGATGGCCAATCTAATAATTCGGCTACCAGCACTAATCAGCTACCCTCAGGAACATACTACTATATTCTGACTATCAGAAACAGTGGATTCGAACCAATTCAAGGTTACATTTATTTAGGAACAAAGTAAAAAAGGGAAACCATGAAAAAAGTATATTTAATCATATTGATACTGTTTGTTGCCACGCCCGCAACGGCGCAACAGCTCCCTCAGTTCACACAGTATATGTATAACACCATATCTATAAACCCTGCATATGCCGGTAGCAGGGACGGTTTTTCAGCTACCGCGTTAAACCGAAACCAGTGGGCAGGCATTAACGGAGCACCAAACACCCAAACTTTATCTATCCATTCTCCTTTGAGAAATGATAAGGTCGGGCTAGGTCTCTCGGTTATCAATGACAAAGCCGGATACGAAAATTACACTTATCTGTACAGTGACTTTTCTTATCGCCTTGACCTGAGTGCCGATGTTTCCCTTAGTATGGGATTAAAAGGTGGTTTTAGTTATTATAATCTGGACGAAGATCTATTTACCGAACCAACCGTAATGGATGATCCATTCTTTCAGGATCGGTTCAATAAATGGACACCAAATTTTGGATTAGGGTTCTACCTTTCAGCCCAGGATTGGTATATAGGAGCTTCAGCACCGAAACTTATCAATAATAACAATCACGAGTATAATGAGTTCCTTGCAATGGAACAGGTACATTACTATTTCACCGGAGGTTATGTATTTGACCTAAGTGATAACGTGAAATTAAGGCCAACAGGATTAGTGAAATTAACCTCGGGTGCACCCCTTTCTGTAGATATCTCCAGTACATTTATTTTTAATGAAAAATTTTATCTGGGTGGTACTTACAGAATAGACGATGCCCTGGGAGCTTTTCTTGATGTGGAGATTTTTGATGGTTTCAGAGCCGGTTATGCCTACGAACATTCAATTTCAGATTTAAGACCATATACCTCTGGCTCGCATGAAGTACTGTTGATCTATGAATTCAGATTTAAGAACACACGTTACAAATCTCCCAGATTTTTCTAATATAAATGCTGCTTATTATGAAAACAAATTACTCTCTAATATTAATTTTTCTCATTGCCGGATTCAGTCTTCAGGCACAACAAGGAAAACAGAAGAAAGCAGACAGACTGTATAATGACCTCGCCTATTTCGAGGCCGCGGAAGTGTATAAAGAACTTATTGAAAAGGAATACAATTCCACAGACAATAAACAAAAACTGGCTGATACCTATATGCGGCTGCGCAGTCCTGAAAATGCGGTTTATTATTACGAAGACATAATAAATGAGCCAGATATTTCCCCGGAATATTATTACAAATATGCTCAGGCTTTAAGAGGTGTAAAGAGATATGATGAATCCCGGGAATGGGTGGAAAAATATCTGGAAAGCAATGGAAAATCCCGTGCTGCTCAAAATATGATTGATGAAGATGATTATGGCGTGAGCGCGACCTATACCATAAAAGAATCAGAGTTTAACTCTGAATTCAGCGATTTTGGAGTTTTCGAAAATAACGGAAAAATGTATTTCGTTTCGGCACGTGCTGAAGGAGTTCCGGTGAAAAAGCGGATTTATTCCTGGACTGGCGAACCATTTCTGGATATTTATGAGGTAGATCCTGAAACCAATGAAGTTATGGCTCTTGAAGGAGATGTGAATACAAAGCTACATGATGGTCCGGCCGTAATCTCTCCTGATGGCAACACTATGTATTTTACCCGGAATAACTATTTCAACAACCGGGAAGGTAGACGCGATAAAAATGCAACTAATCATCTAAAGATTTATAAGGCCAGCCTAAACGGAAATGTCTGGGAGAATGTTACTGAACTTGCCATTAATGATGATGAGTATTCGGTAGGTCACCCTGCCCTTTCGCCTGATGGAAATACGCTGTATTTCACCTCCGATATGCCCGGAGGATTTGGGGGAACTGATATTTATAAAGTCGATATTAGCGATGGAGAGTTGGGAGATCCGGAAAACCTTGGTGAAAACATAAATACCGAACAGGATGAAAGTTTTCCTTTTATCGATGAAGACGGAGCCTTATACTTTTCTTCCAACGGTCATGGCGGCCTGGGACTCTTTGATATTTTTCGGGTAGACCTTGAAGAAACTTATTCCAGAGTAGAAAACCTGGGAGAACCGGTAAACTCCAACCTTGATGATTTTGCTTTCTTTAAATCAGCAGGTGAAAATACAGGTTATATTTCTTCAAATAGATCTGGAAATGACAATATCTATGGCTTCAATCAGCTTAATCCACTAGTACTAAAAGGTAAAGTTACCGATGCCATAAACGACGAACCGATAGAAAGCGCAACGATAAGGATTTTTGATGAAAACGAAGAACAGGTTGCCTTCCTTGAAACCGATAGCGAGGGAAATTACCAAACGGAAGTAGCCCGAAATCAACAACTTCCGCTGGAAGCCAAACAAATAGAATATGAGGAATTCACCACTACGATAGATACCCGTAACAGTGATGATTCAGAAGAAATCGAGTATAACATAAGTTTACAACCGGTGAAGGATGTAGAATACCTGGCTGAGATCGACAATATTTATTTCGATTTTGATAAGAGCTATATCAGAGAAGATGCTGCCAGGGAACTGGATAAGCTGGTAGATCTAATGCAGAATAAGTATCAGGAATTAGTTATTGAAATTGGGGCTCACACAGATTTCCGTGGAAGCGAAGAATATAATAAAGGCCTTGCTGAAAGAAGAGCTCAATCTACAAGAAAATATCTCATTGATAATGGAATAGAAGAAAGCAGAATCTATGAAGCTAAAGGTTATGGGGAAAAGGAACCGGCAATAGATTGCGAGCGATGTACAGAAGATGAACATCAACTAAACAGGCGCTCGATGTTTAAGGTCGTTGAAATGGATTAAAAGTTTTACCCTGCCCCAACCAAAAAGGTTCAGCTAAATAGCTGAACCTTTTTTTTAATAATGAAAACAAGCTACTACCTTCTAACAAATATATTGGTAAAGTAATTCCTACCATTTGCATCCTCTACTACTGATACTCCAAAGTGAGTAAAATCTGATTCTATATTCTCACGGTGACCATCACTTTTGATCCAGGCCTTTACAACAGCCTCAGCCGTATGATAACCATAGCCAACATTTTCACTTACTGCACGCGCCGCTATGCTATTCACAAGAGCGGTATAACGAGCTCCAAAATTGTCATGGCTCACGGTTCCGGTTTCTACCATATAAATATTATGATCTTCGGCCTCTAAAGAAATTTCAGCAAGAGGTGTAAGTGTATTTAAATCAAGTTCCTTTCGATAATCATTGATTTCGGTAAGAATATCTTGTTCAATATCCTTATATGTGTAGTTTACCGATGTTTTTGCAGTATGGTCGATGGAGTTTATCTCATCCTCCAGGTTATCTTTTGCACATGAATTCAGTATTAAAACACTGAAAACAAGCGCCATAAGTCGTAGTGTACTTTTTCTCATAAGTCTATATATTAGATTTGAGCTAAGATAAAAGTACGTTTTTAATCGACTAATGACACATTAACAAATGTATTTCGTCGATTTTAAGAATTATTTAACATAAAAGGACAGATTTATCCTACAATACTCGTTCTGAAGTGATTAATGAATTGGAAGTGTAGGAAAGTATTTCAAAAATTATTTAAAAACGAACTCCTTACCGTCATCGGCAAGTTGAGTTTCTGGAAAAATAGATTCAGCTTCTATTTTGAAAGCATCAATTGATTCATAACGAGTAGAATAGTGCCCAAGAATAAGTCTGTTTACCCCGGCTTGCAGGGCAATCCTGGCTGCCTGTTTTGCAGTACTGTGCATGGTAGGTTCAGCAAGATGATTTTCAGACTCCAGGAAGGTTGCTTCGTGATATAAAACGCTTACCCCTTTTATCTGATCAAGAATGTCAGGGTCATAGACAGTATCACTGCAATAAGCGTAACTTTTAGGTGCCGGAGGATCGGCGGTAACGAGTTTATTAGCGATTAAATTCCCATCTTCAGAAATTACATCCTTACCCTTTTTCAGGCTTTTATATAATGCAACATCTATCTGGAGCCTTTCGGCCTCATCAACCAATAATCGTCTGTCGCCAGGTTTTTCTCTGAATAAAAAACCATTAGTGTAAACCCGATGCTTAAGCGGGATGGTCTCTACCCTTACCTTTTCATCTTCAAAAATAACCTCAGGTGTTTTTTGTGTGAGTTCATGAAAATACAGGGGATAATTAGTCCAGGATTTAGATAGTTTTAATTGTAACAGGATTATTTCCTTAATGCCCTTTGGCCCGTATACATGCAGTTCATTCTGGCGGCTAAGAAGCATGAAAGTGGAGATAAGCCCCACCAAACCATAAAAATGATCGCCATGAAGGTGGGAGATAAAAATATGATTTATCCTTGAAAATTTTATCTTATTTCTTCTTAATTGAACCTGGGTCCCTTCCCCACAATCTATGAGGAAAAGGTGATTCCTCATTTCCAGAACCTGAGAAGATGGATTGGTAAAACTTCTGGGGGTGGCCGCATAGCAACCAAGAATGTTAAGTTTCATTCAAAGTGCTTTAGAATCCAAGTTCTCGCTGGATCTCATCCATTTGAATTACGTCTTTGGCCTCCTGAAGAGTTGGCACTACGCATAATTCATCAGGAATTTTTTCAATGGGGAGTGCGTTATTTATAATGACAAAAGATTTTTTATCCTCCCTATGAATATTAGAAAGTTCCAGAAACCCCAGTAAGTCCTCTAGCTCAAGGTTTTTATATGAAGAGATGTCAAGGATAAGATTATTATCCTTAAACTCCTCATGCCTTCTGGTGAGGTCTGAAGCAAATTCAACTACAGAGTCATGCTGGGCTACAATTAAAGTATGATTATCTTCTTGCTTTATTTCCATAGCTTAAATATAAAAAACGCTGATATCTTCTTTCAAAATTCAGATTCCTGACTTAAAGTTAATAAAAATGCTTTATTGTTTGATCTTGGAGGCAAGTAAATAAATAACAGCCATGCGTACAGCTACCCCATTTTGCACCTGATCCAGAATAATCGCATTATCAGAATCGGCAACATCGCTGGTTATTTCGACTCCGCGATTTATCGGACCCGGGTGCATAATTACGAGCTCTTTATCCAGGCTGTCAAGCATCTTTTTATTCAGCCCAAATTGTTGAGTATATTCTCTGGTACTCGGAAAATAACTAATTTCCATTCGTTCGTTCTGGACCCTTAGCATATTTGCCACATCAGCCCATTCTAAAGCTTTTCTCAAATCGGTTTCTACCTTTACCCCAAGAGATTCGATGTGTTTAGGGATTAGGGTTTTTGGACCACAAACCTTGACTTCTGCGCCCTGTAATTTCAAAGCGAAAATATTAGAAAGAGCTACCCTACTGTGCAGAATATCTCCAACAATCACCACTTTTTTACCACCCACCTCGCCCAGACGTTCCCTAATGGAATAAGAATCCAGCAAGGCCTGGGTAGGATGTTCATGAGCTCCATCTCCCGCGTTTATGATACTGGCCTTTACATGTTTTGAGAGAAAAATCCCAGCCCCTGGATTGGGATGCCGCATTACTACCATATCTACCTTCATAGAAAGGATATTATTTACGGTATCTATGAGAGTCTCTCCTTTCTTTACTGAAGAAGAGGCGGCTGAAAAATTGATCACATCAGCACTAAGGCGTTTTTCTGCTAGTTCAAAAGAGAGACGGGTTCGGGTGGAGTTTTCAAAGAAAAGATTGGCAATGGTAATATCCCGAAGCGAAGGAACTTTTTTAATTGGCCGGTTGATCACTTCCTTAAAATGATCGGCGGTATGAAATATAAGCTCAATATCCTTCTTCTTCAGATATTTTATGCCTAATAGGTGGTTTACACTAAGTTCACTCATCTATTTTTTCTGTTTTTGCTTCATTATTTCGAAATAAGATAAACCCCATCCTCCCCATCGTTCTCTTTCCAGTTCACTTTAACTTTCTCTTCGTTGATGGCATCAACCTGCCGGCCACTATAATCGGGTTGTATGGGCAGATGTCGGCTAAACCTGCGGTCAATCAAACTTAGGAGTTCAATTTCCTTAGGCCGGCCAAAAGACTGGATTGCAGTTAATGCGGCCCTAATGCTTCTTCCGGTGTACAACACATCATCTATAAAAATCACCCGCTTATCTTCTACCACAAAATCAATTTTAGTTTTATTGGCTTCCAGGGGTTTATCACTTCTGCGGAAATCATCCCGGTAAAAGGTGATATCCAGCTGCCCCCATTTCACATCCTTGAGCTTATATTCCTGCTGAAGGATTTTTAGAATTCTTTCCGCTAGATAAACTCCCCGGGGCTGGATCCCAATTAGCACTGATTCTTTAAAATTCGTATGGTTTTCGATTAATTGACAAGCCAGTCTGTGCAGGATAATGTCTATCTCTTTAGAGGTAAGCAGGACTTTTTGGCTCATATTTAGTCAGTAAGAATAGGTTGGCTACACAAAAGTAAACTTTTTTCTCATTTTGATAAGAGAATTCAACCGGGATTCCTGATCAGGGAAATCTAAAATATAACTCCATTCTGAATCTTCCTCTCCCTCAAATTTAACCGTATTTACCAGATGAGCCTTTAATTCCTATTAAGAAAAATTTAATCCGCCTATATAAATAAGACTGAACTATTATTCTTAAATTCAAGAACAATATTAAACAATAAAAAAACAGATATTATGAGTTACTATTTTAATAAAACTTTGAAAAACATCTCTTTCGAGGATGCTATAGAAAAGGTGACAGCAGAGCTGAAAAAAGAAGGTTTTGGGGTGCTTACCGAAATTGATGTAAAAGAGACCCTAAAAAAGAAAATTGATGTGGAATTTAGAAAATACAAGATCCTGGGTGCTTGTAATCCTCATTTTGCCCACCAGGCACTAACCAGTGAGAACAAAATTGGGGTATTTCTACCTTGCAATGTAGTGGTGCAGGAAAATGAGAATGGTGAGATCGAGGTTTCAGCGGTTGATCCTATCGCTTCTATGCAGGCCGCCAAAAATGAAGAGCTGCGAGGACTCGCCACAGAAGTTCAGGGCAAAATGAAAAAGATTATCGCGAATCTTAATTAGATAACTATCTCGGTTTCAGCTTAATTTGAAGTTTTCTTTTAAGGGCTGATTTTTGGTGGTTTTAGCAATAGCCTGAAACTACCAGATTTCAGCCCTTGTTTTATTCGGCGTTTTAGCGTAAATTATTATCAGTTTAAAAATCGGGATATATGGTTAAACGTCACAACTATGATACAGCAAGTGAAGCCGTTAACGACCTTGTTCGCCGTGGATATACCACCGATTTCATTATTCATACTGAAAGAAATTGCATCATTTGCTTTCACCCCTCTATCGAACTCTCGCCCGACGAATTTGAAATTGATGAGATCTATCGCTTCGAAGGTCCAACAGATCCAGGTGATGAAATGATTGTTTTTGGTATCTCTTCAGATAAACATAAGGTGAAAGGGGTTATGGTAAATGCTTTTGGTGTTTACAGCGATAATAGGACCTCTGATATCACAAAAAAACTACATACGCATCTCTAATTCCTAGCCTTCAAATGGACGCGACCCCTGATAATATTGAAGGCCTGAATCCTGAGCAGGTAGAAACATCCCGCCGAAAATTCGGCCGGAACAATCTGGATTTTAAAAAAGAAACTCCTATTTGGTCCGCGCTTAAGGCTGTAATTAAGGAGCCTATGATTCTTCTACTTTTCGCAGCCGCGTCAATTTATTTTATTACCGGGAATCACGATGATGGAATTTTTCTTTCTGCAGCTATCGTTTTGGTAGCCGCCATATCTCTTTTTCAGGATGCCCGAAGCCGAAATGCCCTTGAAAAACTTAAAGCCTACTCCCGGCCTACTTGCAAAGTAATCCGCGAGGGAAAAACTATTGATATCAATACCGAGGAGGTCGTTATCGGGGATTTTATAATTGTCAACGAAGGCAGCAGTATCCCCGCCGATGCCGAAATTGTTCAAGCGAATGATTTTTCAGTCAATGAATCCATCCTTACCGGAGAAGCTTTTTCGGTTGCTAAATCTGCTGAAACAGATGACAAAACCATTTATATGGGTACCCAGGTTGAAACCGGTCTCGCCATTGCTCAGGTAAAGGCAATTGGCAATGCAACTCAACTGGGGAAAATAGGCAAGAGCCTGGAAGGACTCCAAAAGGAAAAGACCCCTCTGGAAACCCAGATCAATAATTTTGTGAAAAAGATGGTTCTGGCGGGGAGCGTGGTTTTCATCCTTGTTTGGGCTATAAATTACATCAGGACCACCGATGTTCTTGAAAGTCTGCTTTTGGCCTTAACCCTTGCCATGAGCATTTTGCCGGAAGAAATTCCTGTTGCTTTCACCACTTTTATGGCTATGGGTGCATGGAGATTAATGAAAAAGGGTATAGTCGTAAAACAAATGAAAACCGTGGAAACCCTGGGAAGCGCTACGGTGATTTGTACCGATAAGACCGGTACGATCACACAAAATAAAATGAGCCTGGCAAGAGTTTTTACGCTTCATTCCGGCATAGTGGACACATCTAAACCTATTAGCTCTTCTGAAATTAAAGAACTACTGGAAACTGCTATGTGGGCAAGTGAACCTATCCCTTTTGACGCCATGGAAATTGCCCTGCACAATTCCTATCAGGAAAATATTACCCCAGACCGCAGAGCTGAATTCAAAATGTATCATGAATACCCTCTTGAAGGGAAACCTCCTATGATGACCCATATTTTTGAAAATGAAAAGGGGGAAAGAATTATCGCGGCCAAAGGAGCTCCCGAAGCAATTTTAAAAGTTTCAGCATTAAGCTCAGAAGAATTAACTAAGATCAACGAGGTTATTGATGCCCTGGCAAAAGAGGGTTTTCGTATTCTTGGTGTAGCTGAAACCGATTTTAGCGGAGATAGTTTTCCGGAGCAACAACAGGAATTCAAGTTTGATTTTAAAGGTCTGGTAGCATTTTATGATCCTCCTAAACCCAATATCGGCAAGGTTTTTCAGGATTTTTATTCCGCAGGGATTAAAGTTAAGATTGTCACCGGAGACAATCCGGAAACCACTGCAGCTGTGGCAAAACAGGTAGGGTTTAATGGGCATAGAAAGGTGATCACCGGTGCGGAATTGATGCAAATGGATGAAGTTGAACTTAGATCAAACCTAAATGAGTACGAAATATTCGCCAGAATGTTTCCAGAAGCAAAAATGCGAATAATAGAAGCTTTTAAGGCCAATGGGGAAATCGTGGCTATGACGGGTGACGGGGTGAACGATGGTCCTGCCCTAAAAGCCTCGCATATCGGGATCGCCATGGGAAAAAAAGGCAGCGAAATAGCCAAACAAGCGGCATCGCTTATTCTTCAGGAAGACGATCTCTCAAAAATGGTTCAAGCCGTAGAAATTGGAAGAAAGATCTACACCAATCTTAAAAAAGCGATTCAGTATATTATTTCTATACATATTCCTATTATTCTCACCGTGTTTATTCCTCTAGCGCTCGGATGGAAATATCCGGCAATATTTTTTCCCGTACATATAATTTTCCTTGAATTAATCATGGGGCCCACCTGCTCTATCATTTATGAGAATGAACCTCCCGAAAAAAACAGCATGCAACAAAAACCTCGGCCATTCACTACTACATTCTTTAATTCAAAAGAACTCACCCTCAGTATTATTCAGGGTTTGGTAATTACTTTGGGCTGTTTATTCACCTATCAATTCGCCGTAAAAACCGGTTTGGATGAAAATACCACCAGAACAATGGTTTTTAACTGCCTGATTTCAGCCAATATTTTTCTTACTCTTGTGAACCGATCTTTTTATTATTCGGCCTGGGAAACTTTAAAATACAAGAATTACCTGGTACCGCTAATTATCGGGATAAGTATATTTATCACAGGGATTTTAATTTATATTCCTTTCTTTTCCGGGTTTTTTGATTTCAATAAGCTGAATTTTCAACAACTTAGCTTTAGCGTAATTATTGGATTATTATCTGTAATCTGGTTTGAAATTTATAAGTATTTCCGACGGAGGAAAAGTCCCGAAACTTTAAGCCTTTAGCATGAAACCTTATATTTTACCATTACTTTAACCGGATTTTATTTCAAATTTTCTTTCTTTAGATAACAAGAAAACACAATGGAAAATAAAATACTCGGATTACATCATATCACAGCTATTGCAGGAGACCCACAAAGAAACTACGACTTCTACACCAAAGTTCTCGGTTTAAGAATGGTAAAGAAAACGGTGAACTTCGATGATCCTCAAACCTATCATTTTTATTTTGGAAATAAAACAGGGTATCCCGGTACTATACTCACTTTTTTCCCCTGGCCACGGGCAAAACAAGGAAAAAATGGAGTTGGCATGGCCACGGAGATTGGCTATAGCGTCCCGGAAAGAAGTCTGGATTTCTGGCAAAAACGATTTGAAGAACATGGAGTAATATATGGAAAGATATCAGAGGAATTTGGCGAAAAGGTTCTTCCTTTTGAAGACCCTGATGGGCTGAAGTTAAAACTAATAGTTGCCAATTCACCAGATTCCCGGGAAGCCTGGGAAACCGAAGAAATTAAATCCGATGTCGCTTTGAAAGGTTTTCATAGTGTGGGCTTAAACCTCTACAACCGTACTCCTACGGAGGGAATTCTCACAGATATCTTCGGATACAAATTTAAAGCACAGGAAGGAAACCGCTTCCGATATAGTACAGACGCAGTTGAAAATGCTTCAGTTATAGATATTATCGAGGATCCCGCAGGAGAGAGAGGAATAAATGCAGCAGGCACAAATCATCATATTGCTTTCAGGGTTAAAGATGAAGCTTCACAGGAATTCTTCAGAAATAAGATAGTTGAGGCCGGTTTTAATATCACCGGAAAAATAGACCGCGATTATTTCTATTCCTTGTATTTTAGAGAACCGGGAGGAGTGCTTTTCGAAATCGCTACCGATAATCCCGGTTTCACCAGAGATGAATCTCTCGAAGAACTTGGAAGCAGTCTCCAACTACCCAAGCAATATGAGGCTTCACGGGAGAAAATAGAAAAACTTCTTCCTAAATTAAATCAATAGCTTATGCATAAAAAAGAACTACATACTGCGGGAAAGGATCTTGATGAGGCGCAAAAGGTGCTTATTTTATTGCACGGCAGAGGAGCAGGTGCTGAGGATATCTTAAACCTGCAATCTCATTTGCCCTTAAAAGACTTCGCCTTGATAGCTCCACAAGCGACTAATAATACCTGGTATCCTAATTCTTTTCTGGCTCCGGTTGATGAGAATGAACCCTGGCTTTCTTCTGCACTGGAGATGTTAACAGAAGTAATTGAAGAATTAAAAGAGAAAGGTTTCAATTCAAAAGACATTTACTTTTTGGGATTTTCACAGGGAGCCTGTTTATGCCTGGAATTTGCAGCCCGAAACGCTAAGAGATATGGTGGAATTACAGCCTTTACCGGTGGACTCATAGGGGAATCTCTTGAACCGGAAAAATATACAGGCGATTTTGAAGGCACTCCCATTTTCATTGGAACAGGCGATCCCGATGCCCACGTACCCGTTGGACGGGTTAAAAGAACGGCTGAAATTCTTAATAACATGAATGCCGACGTGAGTGTAAAGATCTATGAGAACCGCCCTCATACTATTTCAGAAAATGAATTCGAACTGGCGGGAAATTTAATTTTTAAATAATTCTGATCAAACTGGCATCTGCAAGGAAACAATCAGAACTAAAACAGATAATAACGACTGATAATAGCTTATTGTAACAAATGTGACTGTAGTAACTCAAGCCTAGTATTATTTTTGCAGCTGAAAAAGGAAATGCAGTTACTAAACAATAACAAACTTATTATAGCCGGATTAGGTGTTGGGGCACTTGCCGGATTTATCTATTACAGTACCATAGGCTGTGAAAGCGGAGGATGTGCGATAA
>DATISX010000112.1:0-4890 GCA_035468275.1 Salegentibacter sp. | reverse complement strand
TAAACGTGAGTATCTATTCGTACTCCGTGACCACCCGGCGCGTGAAGATTGGTGATCTTCCCGGGAGAAGGCCTGAAGTTGTTATAAGGATCTTCAGCATTGATACGACATTCAATAGAGTGTAGCTGCGGGAAATAATTTTTCCCTGAAATAGGCACTCCGGAGGCAACCATGATTTGTTCCCTGATAAGATCGTAATCGATTACCTGTTCGGTAATAGGATGTTCCACCTGGATACGGGTATTCATCTCCATAAAGTAGAAATTTCGGTGTTTATCTACCAAAAATTCAATGGTTCCCGCTCCTTCGTATTTTATATATTCAGCGGCTTTAACTGCAGCTGCTCCCATTTTCTTCCGAAGACTATCGGTCATAAATGGAGAAGGAGTTTCTTCGGTTAATTTCTGGTGGCGGCGTTGCACTGAACAATCTCTTTCAGAAAGATGACAGGCTTTTCCGCTGCTGTCTCCTACGATTTGGATTTCGATATGGCGAGGCTCCTCAATTAATTTCTCCATATACATCCCGTCGTTTCCGAAGGCAGCTCCGGCTTCCTGGCGAGCAGAATCCCAGGCGTTTTGCAATTCTTCTTCTTTCCAAACGGCGCGCATTCCTTTTCCACCACCACCGGCAGTAGCTTTCAGCATGACCGGAAATCCGATTTCTTTTGCTGTTTTTAGACAGTCTTCATAGTCATCCAGAATTCCTTCTGATCCGGGAACACAGGGAACACCTGCAGCTTTCATAGTAGCTTTAGCTGTCGCCTTATCTCCCATTTTACTAATCATCTCGGCGGATGCCCCGATAAATTTTATGTCGTGTTCTTCACAGATCTTGGAGAACTTTGCATTTTCAGACAGAAATCCGTAACCCGGGTGAATTGCATCTGCATTGGTGATTTCGGCAGCGGCAATAATACTGGATATCTTAAGATAAGAAAGGTTACTTGGCGGAGGTCCAATACATACGGCCTCGTCGGCAAACCTTACGTGAAGACTTTCAGCATCGGCAGTAGAATATACCGCAACGGTTTTAATCCCCATTTCCTTACAAGTACGAAGAATGCGCAATGCAATTTCGCCCCTGTTGGCTATTAATATTTTTTTAAACATACCTATTGTTTTTTTGACCCAGGGAAAACTCCCTTAAGCTAAATGGGCAGTAATTTATGATGGATCTACTAAAAATAAAGGTTGATCGAACTCTACGGGAGAAGCATCGTCAACAAGTACTTTCACTATTTTTCCTGAAACTTCACTCTCAATTTCGTTGAAGAGTTTCATTGCCTCAATAACGCAAAGTACATCGCCTTCTTTAATCGAATCTCCAACTTCAACGAAGGTTGGTTTATCTGGCGAAGGTTTGCGATAGAAAGTTCCAATAATAGGTGACTTAATAGTGATATATTTTGAATTATCTTCTGAAGATTTTTTCTCTTCAGCTGAAGGTGCAGAAGCGCTCTCCTGTGAAGCCACGGGAGCCTGTTGTTGAACCGGCATTTGGGGCATTTGATTCCCCATAGGCACTTGCTGAACAAAAGTTGTTTCCTTTTCGTCTGAGCCCGTTTTGATTGTGATTTTCACATCGCCGGTTTCCAGTTTCACCTCGCTGGCGCCAGACTTGGCTACAAACTTGATTAAATTCTGAATTTCTTTTAAATCCATAATGATAGGGTGTTGGTTTTTTTAAGAATTATACGCCCATTTAAGGTAAGTGGCTCCCCAGGTGAAACCTCCTCCAAATGAAGCAAAAATAATATTATCTCCTTTTTTAAAATTTTTCTCGTAGTCGCTAAGCAACAGCGGCAAAGTGGCCGAAGTTGTATTCCCATAGCGTTCTATATTCATAAGAACTTTTTTATCTTCCAGATTCATACGGCTGGCGGTTGCTCCAACAATACGTGTATTGGCCTGATGGGCCACCAACCAATCTATATCGTTATTGGTAAGATGGTTTCGTTTCATGATTTCCTCACTTACTCCAGCCATATTGGAAACCGCATATTTGAAAACGGTTTTTCCATCCTGTCTTACAAAATGAAGTTTTCTGGCAACGGTTTGTTCAGTAGGGGGCATAATAGATCCGCCGGCTTCAACATTCAGGGATAAACGACCAATAGAATCACTTCTAAGAATCTCATCCTGAAGTCCCAAACCTTCGTCATTTGGTTCCATCAATACCGCTCCTGCTCCATCCCCGAAGATAATGCAGGTAGTCCTGTCAGTATAATCAATAATAGAAGACATTTTATCGGCACCAATCACCAGGACTTTTTTGTACCTCCCGGACTCTATATAGGCTGATGCCGTAGACATTCCATATAAAAACCCTGAACAAGCTGCTTGCAGGTCATATCCAAAGGCGTTAACTGCCCCTATTTGGGTTGCGACATGTACCGCTGAAGCAGCTACCGGCATATCCGGCGTTACTGTAGCAAGTATGACCACATCAATTTCTGCGGGATCAAGATTGGATTTTTCAATAAGATTTTTCGCGGCCTGGATGCCAAGGTAGGAAGTTCCTTTATCAGGATCTTTGAGGATGCGCCGTTCTTTGATACCTGTCCTGGAGAATATCCATTCATCATTGGTATCGACCATTTCCTCCAACATTTTGTTGGTCAAAATATCTTCGGGCACATAAGCGCCAACAGCGGTAATAGCAGCTGTGATTTTATTCATAAACATCAAAATTAAACACCTTCCTACCCCTTTTAGGGCAAAAACCGCTAAAGTAATGTACTAAACTATACTTTAACGGGGGTGCAAAATAAGGCCTTTTTAGGACTTATTCAACTTAAAACAAAAAACTCCCACATGGTGAGAGTTTCTATAATTAAGGAAGCTCTAAAATATTAAGCTTCAACTTCTTCGGTGTTGTCAATCAGAATCTGACCGCGGTAGTAAAGTTTACCCTCGTGCCAGTGTGCTCTGTGGTACAAATGTGCTTCGCCTGTAGTAGGATCGGTAGCAATTTTAGGTACCGAAGCTTTATAATGTGTCCTTCTTTTATCTCTTCTGGTTTTCGAGATTTTTCTCTTTGGATGTGCCATGGCTTGCTATTATTTATCGTTTAATAAGTTTTTTAATTTATCCCATCGAGGATCTGTTTGTTCCTCTTCTTTCTTCTTTTCTGTTAAGCTGAACTCGTCCAGTTTGTCAAGTACATCAGATTTTAAGGTTCCGTCCTCAACCCCCGGATGAATTTTTTTAAAAGGTACAGAGAGTACGATTAGCTCATAAATATACTGCTGTACATTAACCTCATATTCTCCATGAGGTAAAATGAGCAATTCTTCATTATCATCGTTATACTCGTCTCCAAATTTAATTACCAGTAACAACTGTCCTTCAACCGGTTGGTCATAAGGCTCGTTGGTAAGGTCGCAGTTCACATTCACAGTTCCACTCACGGTAAATGTTAGCTCAATCATTGTTGTTTTCTTATCAAACAACAAGTCTACCTTAAGGCTGGCATCATTAAATTCTTCGTACCCAAAATGTTCCAAGAACGTATTGTCAATCTCGTACTTAAACCGGTGTTCTCCCAGCTTTAATCCCACATAGGGGATCGTGTATTCAGCTAGTTTCCTCATTTCATCATCAGTTTCGAGCGCCTATTCCCTCAGGATAAGGCGGGTGCAAAGATATAAAAATTAATAAATTAACGATGATTTATAAACAAATTTTTGTTTATATCTTTTTACGTTGCTTTCGCAGGGAATTTTTGGTGAGTTCGGCATATTCCTCCCGGAATTTATAGATCTCAATTCCCTTGAACACAGCCTCTTTAAATGAATTTATATTCGCCTCATTCTTCCCTGCAATTTCAAAAGCGGTACCGTGATCTGGTGAAGTGCGCACCTTGCTAAGGCCAGCGGTATAATTAACACCGTTTCCGAAGGAAAGCGTTTTGAAGGGAATTAGTCCCTGGTCATGGTACGAGGCGATGACCGCATCAAAATTCTTATAGTTTTTAGATCCGAAGAAACTATCGGCAGAATATGGGCCGTAAACAAGGTCTCCTTTATCCCGCAACTTCTCCAGGGTAGGCTTCATTATTTCTTCATCCTCTTTCCCAATAACACCCTGATCTCCACTGTGCGGATTAATACCAAGCACAGCAACCTTAGGCTTAGATATTCTGAAGTCCTGTTTCAGGCTATTTTGAATCAGTCTGATTTTTTTCTCAATAAGTTCAGGAGTGATCACATTCGCAATGTCTTTTAGAGCAACATGGTCTGTAAAAAGACCAACGCGGAGTTCATCACTTATCATAAACATAAGGCTTTCCCCTTCCAATTCCTTCGCCAGATAATCGGTATGACCGGGGAAATTAAATTTTTCACTCTGGATAGAATGTTTGTTAATGGGTGCGGTAACCAGCACGTCAATATCCCCGGCCTTAAGGGCGGCGGTTGCAGCTTCAAGAGACTTAAAGGCATACTCCCCAACTATTGGATCTTCCTGACCAAAGTTGATATTTACATTTTCTTTCCAGACATTATATACATTAATCTTTCCATCTATAGCCTTAGAAGGCTCGTCAATCCCCTGAAAATTCAGGGAGAGGTTGAAATGCTTTTTTAAAAAATTCAGGATCTTGGTATTGGCAAAAATAACCGGAGTGCAAAAGTCAAGCATCCGGGAGTCGTCAAAGGTTTTAAGGACTATCTCGCCGCCAATTCCATTAAGGTCTCCTATGCTAATTCCTAATTTTACCTTTTCAGCGTGTTTCATAAACTTCCCGGCTTTTATTTCTATTTTTACATCACAAATGTAACCAATATTCTACAACATGTTTACCGGAATCATTGAAGAAACAGGTGAGATCACTGCGCTAAAGCCTGAGAACGGCAACCTTCATATAAAAGTTAAAGCTGAAATTGCT
>DATISX010000111.1:0-6846 GCA_035468275.1 Salegentibacter sp. | reverse complement strand
CTTTTCATAAAATTATCAAGCCACTCGCGTTCCACAGGTAGAAATCCGGAGACATTCTTTAGACGAACAGGATCATGAATATCAATGGCCTGATGACAAATATTATAATCTCCACAGATCACCAAATTTGGAACTTCAAGTTTAAGATTGTCTATGTATCGCTGAAAATCATCCATATACTGAAGTTTATGTTCCAGACGATTAATGTTGGTTCCGGAAGGCAAATAAAGACTCATGACAGAAAAATTCTGAAAATCGACTCTAATGTTACGACCTCCAAAATCCATGTAGTCTATTCCCGTTCCAAACTCTACATTTTCAGGCTTTGTTTTGCTTAGGATTGCCACGCCGCTGTAACCTTTTTTTTGTGCAGGATACCAGTAATGGTGAGGATAACCCGCTTCTTCAAATTCTTCAAGATTAAGTTGTTCGGGATGGGCTTTTATTTCCTGAAGACAAACCACATCAGGATTTACCTGCTGTACCCAATCTAAAAATCCTTTTCTAAGTGCTGCTCTTATTCCGTTTACGTTATAGGAAATGATCTTCATTTAATCTGTTTTGCTCAAAAATAAGGCTTCCGGGAAAAACCACAAGTCCCGGAATTCATTTAAAAAAAATAATGTTATTTGGAAAATTTATAAAGCCGGAAACCCATTATTTTACGATAATTCTTTTTACTCTCCCCACTTCACGGGTACCCACACGCACCAGGTAAACTCCTCTTGCGGCATAGCTCATATCAAATTCATAAACATAGGCGCCACCATCGCTCATAATTTGATTTTCAATCATTTGTTGTCCAAGAATGTTGTAAACGCTTATTCTTAAAGGTTGATCATAGGTGGTTTCGAGAATGGCCTTAAAATGCTGCTGGTCCTGAGAAAGAATAACGAATTCTGCTTCTGAAAGCAGGTGGTCATCTATATCCAAAGTACTATCTGTTATGGTTACCGTATAATCGTGGGTGGTACCATATTGCATAACGGAACATGGTTCATTAAGATCGCCACTCCAGTCGGGATTTGTATCTCCTCCCCTAATTCTTAAAAGATGTTGCCCCAGTGGAGCATCTTGCGGAAGATCAAATTCAAAGGTTTCCCAGGCTTTATAGCGGGTTAACGGCTGGGATTCAATAACCATTTCAGAATCTTCAAAAACCGCATTGTCATTAAAATCGATCCACATTGAAAATTGTTCCCTTTCCCCGGAAACAAACGAAGTTTGCACCGATACTTCCTGGGATCCTTCAGAGCGGTCCAGCAAGGTTGTCTGATCGGTAAAATCAACATAGCCGTTTCCGCAGGGAATATTTTCATTTAAAATATCGCCGAGTTCAAAGGCCCAGATTCCATCTCCAAAGCTACAATCACTGCCTCGGGGAATACAATCCATACTAACAATGGTTTCTTCTACTGAATCGTTTTCTGGTCTGGTATCAGTCTCGAGCAAGGTACTCGCTGTTATTTCATACCATCCCGAGCTGGAAAGATCTACGGTTTGAGAAAAAGTGAAGACCTCATCTTCCCCTATGCCCAGAACACCCGGGAAATCCTCAACCACACTAAAATTATTTCCTAGCTGATAGCTTACTTGAAAACCTTCCTGCGGCATTCCTCCAAAATTTTCGATAGTAACTACTACTTCCTCGGTTGAATCCAGAAATTCCCCTGTTTCAGGTGCATCAATAGAACTTATTCCAATATCGTTAGGAGACAGGTGCCTTATTGTTTCTGTGAGACTGTTGTTTGTGTCATTCTCATCGCCAGCCGGATTTACACTTACCGTAATTTCATACTCTGCCCCGGGTTCTGAAAGGTCTACTGTTTCACTGAAAGTATATTCCATCATTTCAGTGCTGGCGAGGGTTTGATCTACAGTTTCCGTAGTTGTTTCACCTCCATTTATTGAAAAGCTCACTTCAAAATCAGATTGCGAATTTCTTCCCAAATTTCTGATTCTGATAGTTATTTCTTCATTCTCTCCCAGTGTGGACTCAATAGGAGCCACCAGTTTCGTAAGTGCCAGGTCATTGTTATATTCCGGTGCGATCCTGAAGGTTCCAACCTGGTTAATGCGCTGTTCTCCTTCAAAAACTTCCCCAATATACCAGAAAGTCAATCCGTCTTCGGCATCAACACTCATATGAGAATAATCCCCATACCTAAAACTTGGATTTGGACTCAAACCCTCAATAATACTCCCTTCTTCCACAGTCATAACGCCTTTGGGGTCACCCTCAAATCTTCCTGTAAAACGTAAAGACGGAGGAATTGGTCGTTCCGGACTATCATCCAGGACTGTATATCCCAGACCAATATTCCCTTCGGCATCTATAGCTATACTGCCGCCAAACCTGTCGCTTTTATCGGGAGCATAAGTACCTTCCTGATAGACCTGCCACGGATCCCCATCAGAGGCCTGGCGAAGCTCATACCATCTTACCGCGGCATGTTCTGCTGCACTGGGTTCGATGTCTACCACAAAATTCATCACGACGGAGTTATGTGTGCCAAACCTGCGATATTGAGTAGCATACATCATAGTAGCTTGCAGGGCATCCATATCTGGAGCATCAAAAGGCTGACTTAAATTTTTAAAAGAACCGCCATCAAAAGTTGAATTAAAAGGAGAAACCCCTTCCGCAGCACCCAGTTCCTGCGATTCAGAAATAGTAGAATTGCCAGGCTGATTCCAATCTACATTAACCAACCATAATTTTAAATGATCTTCATTTACCCCTTCCCAGGAGTCATCCTGCATATAAACTATAGGCGAATTTCCCGGCGGTGGTAATTCTCTTCCGTTAACATTGAAGGCAGCCGGACTATAAAACCTGGTGGTTTTGATTCCCGGAAGCGGAAAACCAATAACCTGAGCTGACTCTCCTCTTAACATTTTATCGCGTTCCATTACATAAATCACCTCACTCTGGTCGGCTGTAGTATTGTCTTTATTTGTGGTGAAGTAATAACCATCGCTCCAAACAGACATTTTTGGATAATCGGGATACATCCCATTTGTTGGAAAACGATAGGTGTACCAACCTGAATTCACGGGATCAGGTCCTTGGGAAACCGCTATTAGAAAACTTCCCGGAAGCGTATCCATTTGACTAATCACATATCGATCGGCATTTTCATCGTAAACCACAATTGGATCTCCTCCTCTTTCGTTTGCAAACTCCCCACCTATACTTGCAAGATCGGCTGGTTCCATTAATTGATTGCCGCTTTTATCGAATATTGAAAAAGCGGCGTTCCATGCATTTACATAATGATTTGGTCCTGCAACTGCCGTAGGATCTGAAGGCGTTGCCTGGGTACTTACCGCCTGAAAATTTAGCTTTTTTTCACCTGAAAGTTTTACATCGCCCATTTTGCTCTGCCTTGCAGGATCTTCTCCTCTTGGCAAGCCTTTTCCTGGGACTACCTTATTAATTCCCCTATTTCTGGGATTAAAAAGTTTAAAATCTGTTCTGGGTGGGATAATTCGACTTTTTGAAAATGCTGCGGAGGGTACTGCTTTAGCTGAATCAATATAACCGGGACCGGCAACTTCCCTTTGTTGAGCCACGCTAATATATTGAAAACCAAAAAACAGCGTAATTAGTAATAGTATCTTTTTCATCTGCTGCGCAACTTGATATATTCTTTAAAAATAATCATTATCAGGATAATAGAAACAAAAGAGGCACCTAATAAATTATTAAATGCCTCTTTTTTATTTGTTCTAAAGAAAATAATTATCCCTTTAGCCATTTCTTAAAATCGACTTCATCTTTAATGAGTGCCGACAATTCTGAAATTTTCACTCGTTTCTGCTCCATAGTATCTCTGGAGCGAAGTGTGACTGTTTTATCTTCTAAGGAATCGTGATCTACGGTAATACACAATGGAGTTCCCGCAGCATCCTGGCGACGGTATCGGCGGCCAATGGCATCTTTTTCATCATATTGCACCTGAAATTCCCATTTCAATTCGTCTATAATTTCCTGCGCGAGTTCGGGCAGACCATCTTTTTTAACTAACGGAAGTACGGCAGCCTTGGTAGGAGCCAGCACTGCAGGAAGTTTTAAAACCGTTCTGCTGCTTCCATCTTCAAGTTCTTCTTCTTTTAAAGATGAGGAAAATACTGCAAGGAACATCCTGTCTAAGCCAATGGAGGTTTCAATTACATATGGCACATAATTCTCTTTTAACTCCGGATCGTAAAAACGCAGTTTTTTTCCTGAGTGCTCTTCATGTGCTTTAAGATCAAAATCGGTGCGGGAATGAATTCCCTCCAATTCTTTAAATCCGAAGGGGAAATTAAATTCTATATCTGTAGCAGCATTGGCATAATGAGCCATTTTTTCGTGGTCGTGAAAACGATAGTTCTCTTTTCCTAAACCAAGGGAATCATGCCAATTCTGGCGGGTTTCTTTCCAATGTTCAAACCATTTTAGCTCTTCACCGGGACGCACAAAAAATTGCATTTCCATTTGTTCAAACTCTCTCTGGCGGAAGATAAACTGCCTCGCTACAATCTCATTTCTGAAAGCCTTTCCAATTTGCGCAATTCCAAAAGGAATTTTCATCCTTCCGGTTTTTTGTACGTTAGAGAAATTTACAAAAATTCCCTGGGCAGTTTCCGGTCTAAGGTAAAGATCTGAAGCCGTATCGGCCGAAGCTCCCAGTTTAGTGCCAAACATAAGGTTGAACTGCTTAACATTGGTCCAGTTTCTTGAACCGCTCTCAGGACAAGCTATTTCCAATTCTTCGATTAGCGCCTTAACATCGGCAAGATTTTCGTCCGTTAGCGATTTTGCAAGACGCTCTAGGATATCTTTTTGCTCTTTACGATAACGAATAACCCGTGGATTGGTGCTTACAAATTCCTCTTCATTAAAGGCATCTCCAAAACGCTTTCGGGCTTTAGCGATTTCCTTTTCAGCTTTTTGATTGATCTTTTCGGCATAATCCTCCACCAGCACATCGGCGCGGTAACGTTTTTTAGAATCTTTATTATCGATAAGCGGATCATTAAAAGCATCTACGTGACCTGAAGCCTTCCAGGTGGTTGGGTGCATCAGAATTGCGGCATCAAGACCAACAATATTCTGGTGTAATTGCACCATGCTTTTCCACCAGTAATCTTTGATGTTCTTCTTTAACTCGACTCCATTCTGACCATAATCGTAAACAGCGCTTAATCCGTCATAAATTTCACTCGACGCAAAAATATACCCATACTCTTTAGCATGGGATATTACATTTTTAAATAAATCTTCTTGTTTTGCCATAGCGCAAAAATAAAAAAACCGCCCCGATATTAGTCAAGGCGGCCTTTTAAATTTAAATTTTTAATTATCTGAGGCTAAAAGATCCGGTGCCCAGCAAAATATCTTCTGCATAAACATAAACCTTATAAGTACCTTCAATTAGTCTTTCTTCCTGAGTATTGGCCAAAATACAAACATCCAGTTCATTATTTTCATAATAAACTTTTGATGCAGCGCTGTAAACCATAGGACCACCCTCGTGGTTCACAACAATTTCTTCCCCGACCAATTCATTTTCCGGATTATAAACCTGAACATACATGTTTCTTTCACCGGGACCAGCAAGGTCATTTGCGGTAATAGTGAAGCAAGTTCTTACCTGGTCTATTCTTCGGGTACGGTCGTTTTCAACCAGTTTTCCACTGTTTCTAACAATAACTCCTTCTCCTGAAAGCCCTGTTATTTTAAGCTGGGAAGCTCTGTCCACCTTATTGGAAAGATTCTGGTTGGTATTCTGAAGAGAATCCGAAATTCGTGTTCTTTCCTGAAGCGCAATACTGGTGCTATCCAGGCTGGTTGCCATTCGCCTGTTCTGATCGCTTAAACTATCTACTATTCTAAACAATCTTTCACGCTCTACTTTAAGATTAGAAATCTCTCTTTGGAGACGAGTGTTCATGGCATAGGTGGCATCATAATCTTGTACCGAATCAAGGAGGCGTTCAATGCGATCTCGTGCATTTACCAGGTCCTGATCCATAACTTCATTTTCCTCGATCGCCTCGTCATACTTGATGATAAGGTCGTTGAGTTCATCTTCAATTACGGTCTTTTCTTTCTGGAGGATCGCTTTATTTTCCTTTTCTTCATTGTAAAACTTTACGGTATAAATACCCAAAGCTAAAAGGGCGACGGCTAGAATACCGGTTAAGACTTTCAAGGCTGTATTGTTCTTCTTTTCAGTCATCATGTAATAGGATTTAATTTGTAAATTTATGAGTTTAATAAGGTAACAAACAAGGTGTTAACAAATGTTTCACGATTTACTTAATTTATTCTACCCAAAGATCTGCAATTGTTGCGAAACTGAACTGGTAGCTAACGAAAAAATTGTTTGTACAACTTGTCTTCATCAACTTCCACTCACTAACTTTCATCTTGATAACGAGAACACTACCAAAAAAGTATTTTCGGGAAGGCTCAGTATTGAAAATGCCACTTCCCTGCTTTATTTTAAAAAGAAGGGTATGGTGCAAAACCTTATCCATAATCTTAAATACCGTGGAAACCGGGAAATAGGCACTTATTTAGGGCAGTGGTTGGGAGAAGAACTTGCTAAAACCGAGACTTATACCCAAATTGATGTGGTTATTCCGGTTCCTCTCCACCGAAAAAAATTAAAATCCCGCGGTTTTAATCAGGTTGAGGATTTTGGAAAAGAAATCGCAAAGTGCCTGAATGCCCGATATATCGATGATGTATTGGTAAAAAGATCAGCTACCACTACACAAACCCTTAAAAAGCGATTAAGCCGATGGGGCAGTATCGATGAAACTTTTATAGTAGAAAATTCAGAAAAACTG
>DATISX010000110.1:0-3530 GCA_035468275.1 Salegentibacter sp. | reverse complement strand
CCTCTCAAATGCAGGTGAGAAAAAGTACTGCTACCGATGGTGATTTTGACATCACCAAAATGCCTCTTGAAAAAAACAGTGCAGGTGAAATTATTTCCAAGTTGTTAACCGATGAAAGTCCGAAATCTTATTGGGTTGCTGAAGCAAATGATGATAAACAATGGGTTGAAATTGAAATGCTTTCACCGGGAAGTATTTATGCTTTTCAATTGAATTTTCACGATGAGGAGTCAGGCATTTATACACGTACCGAAGGCCTGCGCCACCGATTCACCCTTGAAGTTTCAGAAGATGGTGAAAACTGGGAAACTGTTGTAGACCGAAGTAAAAGTTATAAAGATGCGCCGAATGCCTACATTACCTTAAATCAACCTGTACAGGGAAAATACGTACGCTATAAAAATGTAGAGGTCCCCGGAAAGAACCTGGCATTATCTGAAATAAGAGTGTTTGGTAAAGGTTTAGGTGAGAAGCCGGCATCGGTCAAGGGATTCACAGTATCCCGGGAGGATGATCGCAGAGATGCCTCTTTTACATGGGAACCGGTGGAAGGAGCTCAGGGCTACAATATCCGCTGGGGTATCGCACCCGATAAATTATATCACTCCTGGTTAATTTATGATGTAAATGAACACTTTATGCGTAACCTGGATCGTGATACAGAATATTACTTTCAAATTGAAGCCTTTAGTGAAAATGGGATTTCAGAAAGATCTGAAACCATATATGTAGAATAAAAATTTTGTTGATTAAATAAACCAAATGAAAATGAAAAAGATTTATCTGTCGATTAGCCTGTTACTTCTAACCGGAAGCTTTGCGTTACAGGCACAAAGCCAAATTCCCGAAGTAGAGGAATTACTGGAAAAGATGACGTTGGAAGAAAAAATAGGTCAGCTTAACCTGCTTACGCCCGGTGGGGGAGTTGCCACAGGATCGGTAGTAAGCGAAGACGTGGAAACCAAGATTAAAAACGGAGACGTAGGCGGAGTTTTCGGTGTTTCGAGTCCTGAAAGAGTACGCCAGGCCCAGGAGCTTGCCGTAAAAAACTCGAGACTGGGAATTCCCTTGCTTATAGGTTCTGATGTGATTCACGGATATAAAACAACCTTTCCAATTCCACTGGGAATTTCAGCGAGTTGGGATATGGAACTTATCAAACAAACCGCCCAAATCGCTGCAAAAGAAGCTACCGCCGATGGGATAAACTGGAATTTCTCCCCTATGGTGGATATTGCCCGTGACCCGCGTTGGGGCCGCGTAGCCGAAGGTGCAGGGGAAGATCCTTACCTTGGCGCTCAGGTTGCCAAAGCTATGGTAGAAGGATACCAGGGAGATGACCTTACTCAACCTCATACGATGCTTTCTACAGTTAAGCATATGGCGCTATATGGTGCCGTTGAAGGTGGCCGTGACTACAACAGTACCGACATGAGCAAGATTAGAATGTACAACGAATATATGCCGCCCTATAAGGCAGCTGTAGATGCAGGAGTGTCCAGTGTGATGACTTCTTTTAACGATATTCACGGAGTGCCCGCTTCAGGAAATAAATGGCTGCTTACCGATTTACTTCGCGAAGAGTGGGGTTTTGAAGGCTTCGTGGTTTCCGACTATACCTCGGTAAATGAAATGATAGCCCACGGAATGGGGGATCTGCAGGCTGTTTCAGCTCTGGCCATAAATGCCGGACTCGATATGGATATGGTTGGGGAAGGTTTCTTAACCACTCTGAAGAAATCGGTTGAAGAAGGAACAGTTTCCGAAGAAACTATTACTACAGCCGCAAGAAGAATTCTGGAAGCCAAGCATAAACTGGGGCTTTTGGACGATCCTTACCGTTACTCAGATGAGAGCAGACCGGAGAAGGATATACTTTCAGACGAAAACCGCGAATTGGCCAGAAAGGCAGCAGCAAGGGCGGCAGTTTTATTGAAAAAAGATGCCGGAGTTCTTCCGTTGAAAGAAAATGCCAATATCGCGCTAATTGGACCTTTGGCTAACGACCAGAGCAATATGCTGGGAACCTGGGCGCCAACCGGAGATTTCAAGCTTTCGGTGCCCGTTTTAGAAGGAATTAAAAATGTAATGCCGAATGCTGAGGTGAATTATGCCAAGGGAGCAAACATAAGCGATGATGAACAATTTGCGGAAAATGTGAACGCATTGGGGGAAAGAATCATTATTTCTGAAGAATCTTCTGAAGATTTACTTGAAGAAGCCCTGGAAGTTGCCAATGATGCCGATGTCGTTGTGGCCGTTGTTGGAGAAGCCAGTGAAATGAGCGGGGAGTCTTCAAACAGAACCGATATCAGAATTCCTGAAAGTCAGAAGAAACTTATCCGTGAGCTTGCTGCTACAGGGAAACCTGTGGTGTTGGTCTTAATGAGTGGTCGCCCGCTGGATATTTCAGAAGAGATGCAATTGCCGGTAGATATTCTGCAGGTTTGGCATCCCGGAGTTGAGGCTGGGAATGCTATTGCTGATCTGTTAGTTGGGAATTACAATCCTTCGGGAAAATTAACCATGAGCTGGCCACATAGTGTGGGACAAATTCCGGTTTATTACAGTATGAAAATCACCGGAAGACCCGGGCCTTCAGATACAGAATTTCAGAAGTTTAAATCGAATTATCTGGATGCTCCGAATTCAGCTTTACTTCCCTTTGGATACGGATTGAGCTATACCGAATTTGAATATTCTGAAGCCAGTGTTGATAAAAAATCAATTTCCGGGGAGGAGAGTCTGACCATCTCTGTTGAGGTTACCAATACCGGCGATTACGATGGGGAAGAGGTAGTGCAGCTTTATACTCATGACAAAGTGAGAAGTATTACCCCTCCCGGAAAAGAGTTGAAGGCATTTAAGAAAATCTCCCTGAAGAAAGGCGAAAGCAAAAGCGTGGAATTTGAAATTAGCCGTGAAGACCTAAAATTCTATAATGCCGATTTGGAGCATGTAGTGGAACCCGGAGAATTTGAGTTTTTTGTTGGCGGCACTTCCAATCACGAATTCACCGGAAGTTTTGAAGTGACAGAATAGTTTTATTATAATATCCAATTTGGAGGTACCCTACTACCTTCAGATTAATCCCGCCGGTTTTGCCGGCGGGATTTTTTAGTTTTAGGAATAAACCATTAAAGAATTTATTAAGAAATATGCCGCTCCTCTGGAGCTTTTGGAAACCCTCATCTCTCTTTTTTATAATATCTCCAGTTGGATTCTTGTGCCATCAGCAAATTCTCCGCCGTGCATAAAGATAATCAGGGGTCTTTGCTGCATCGTATCATTTCCAGGTGGATAAATATCCAGCTTTAATGTTTCGCCGTTTTTAGTGGTAGGTTCTGGTTTCAGCAGCTTTTAACTGAAAAGGAATTGTCTATAAATCGCGGTTGCGCTGAAACTGAGAATCTTAGGAATAACGAGCCGAATAAAATCAATTTTTTAATTAGGGAGAAATTTTATAAAGCTTCAAGATACTTAATTTTGCAGGGAGAATAAGTGGGGATTTAATTTTAATATTTTATCTT
>DATISX010000109.1:0-6629 GCA_035468275.1 Salegentibacter sp. | reverse complement strand
TTATCGCATTTAATTTAGGCTCAATGCCCGAATTGATAGTTAACGGAAAAACCGGTTTTCTGGTGGATAGCATTGCGGAAGCAGCAGAAGCAGTTGGTAGCATATCTTCGATAAGCAGAAAGTTTTGCCGGGAATGGGCGTACTCAAAATTTAGCAGGAAAGAAATGATCAATGGCTATTTAGAGGTATATGATCGCGTTTTGGACCGAGGTAATTAGCGCCTGATAAGGCTCCTTAAATTCTTAAGGGAATCGTATAAAAAGCAGCAAACCCTGGGTTTATCCCGAAATTATTTGTGTTAAAAGTGTATATTGCTGCGGATATAACTTGTTATGCATCATATCAGAAAAATGCAAACCAAAGAAATAAAAGCAAAAAAAGCTCAATTAATAAGATTGCTAATTTCTTTTAATGATTTTAAAGAAGCCTTTGATATTGCAGGTGTTCTTCAAGAAGAGATATGTAAACCAATAGATAAAACTTTAAGAAGAGATTTGAAAATCCACAATATCAAATGTGAATCCTTAAGTGATGCTTTAACCGTAGCTTAATTCTTAGCTTTATAAAGATAGAAATAGAAAACTTTCAAATCGACATATGAAATCCTAAAGCTAAAAAACTTCTTAAAGATCCAGCGGACTTGAATTTGATCAAAATCAAAAGACTGAAAATCTGACTTTTTTACGCTTCTTACCAAACTATTAAAATAAGAGAGGAAATTAGTCTCGAAGAAATCACCAGAGAAGTAGTAAGCGTGAGAAAATCACGATATGAAACCAGCAAGCTGCTGGACCCAAAAATGACAACACACAGGAATATGATTAAAAGCCTGTGCCTTTTCCTAATCCTGGTTGAAAAATATAAACAGATGAAAACTAAGAGAACTATTCCTGACACTAATCTTTGAATTAGCTTCATGATATCTAAAAACTTCATCGAAATAGGCTACTTAAATGCCGGCAAATGCAAGCGGTTTGTAGCGAGGCAGGTATCGGCACGGCTATGGCTTTGGGTAGTTATTTCTGTTGTATGGGCTACACCCCAAGCTATTGCCCAAACAGATTCGGTAGCAGTAACAGAAAATACAGCTAGGCAGAAACCGCTTTTCTCGATTGGCCTGGGCGTACAGCATGGCTTTATTTTCGCACATACTGAAGAGGTGCAAAATACCAGGGGAGCACGGCCAACCGGAATAGAAACTATACTTAGCTGGCAACGCAACGATTCCGCCACCTTTGCCCTCTGCCGCTGCTATCCCCGTCAGGGTGTGATGCTGGCATATTACGATTACGATGTTGATTTATTGGGTAAAAGCGGCACCGCAGCTTATTTTCTGGAACCCACCTACCGGATTAACAACGGGCTGCTATTCTCCTTTAAAGGAGCAGCAGGACTTTCGTACCTAACAAACCCTTATGATAGCATCACCAATCCCGGCAACCAGTCTTACAGCACCCACGTGAGCACCTATTTGCTTGTTGGTGTCGGCGCCTGGGTACGGCTATCGGACAGGTGGTGGCTAAACCCCAGTGTAAACTATCAGCACATTTCTAATGGGGGCAGCCGCGAACCCAACAAAGGTATAAACTGGCCCACTGCCGGCCTTACGGTAAGTTACCAGTCTTCCTCGCGCCCATGGTTCACCGGCACCCCAACCACTGAAAAATACTGGAAAAACTACTCTCCCCGTTACGATGTCGCTTTGTTGGGCACCATGCGCAATGGCTACGACGAAGTCGGTGATCGCAAAAAGTACGCGCTGGGTGGGCTCGCGGTGCAGGCCGGAAGGCAGGTAAGTAGCCTGAGCATGCTCACTTTGGGAGCCGAAGCCTATCACGATAAGGAGCTGCAGGACAAACTTCGCAGAGAAGGACTTAATTCCAGTCCGGTGAAAGCGGGGTTGCTGCTTGGGCACGAATTTTTGCTGGGCCGGTTTCAGTTCAGCCAGCGCCTGGGCGTGTACGTTTTTGACCAAACACCTTACTACGACCGCATCTTCCACCGCTGGGGATTGCAGTACCGCATAAACCGCCACTTCAGCGCAGGCTTCAATCTGCTGGCTCACCGTCATATAGCAGAGTTTATAGACTTCAGGCTGGCCTATACTTTTCAGAGAAGGTAGGAATAGGAATCAGGCAAAGTATTTTCTGAAAAATAAAGCGCTTTAATAATGTCCAAATGGGAAAATGACAATACTTTTAAAGACTTTCGAAAGAAACTTTTATTTCCCAAACACGAATAAGTGAAATCATAATAAAGAAAAGAAGAATAACAGCAGACTCAGCTCTCCGCCTTTCGAAATTTCTCGGAATAACTGCTAAATTCTGGATAGGATTACAAGATGACTATGATTTAGAAGAGCAAAAATCGCTAAAGGAGAAAGAGTTCCATAACATAAAACCCTTAGAAAATAACGCGGCTTAACATTGCATATTTTGCGGCATTTATTGCTCGGAACCCAATTTTGGTGTAAATTTACATCAAAAGAGATATTATGGGACGACAGAGTATTTCATTTACAGAACCAAATGATAAATGGTTAAAAGATCAAGTTGACAACAAAGAATATTCAAGTAAAAGTGAACTTGTAAATGACTTGATAAGACAAGCCAGAAAACAACAAATTCAAATTGATTGGATAAGTTCCAGACTTGAAAAAGCTGAAAACAGCGGATTTACCGATGAAAGCAAAGAACAAATATTAGCACAGTCAAAGACTTTACTTAATGGCTGATTATAAATTAAGTAATGTTGCCAAAGAAGATCTGATAAGGATCCATCAATACGGAGTTAAAAAATTTGGAATGGCCCAAGCCGACAAATATTTTGAAACCTTTTTTGAATATTTTGAGATTATTGCAAAACAACCGTTTTCATTTGAATCGGTTGAATTTATTAGAAAGGGATACAGACGATGCGTTTGCGGTTCAGATAGTATTTACTATAAGATAAATGATGATTTTGTAGAAATTATGGCAATAATTGGAAGACAGGATTTGGACACCATACTTTGATACAAAAAATACAGTTGCCAGTCATCTAAGGAAGCTCGTTCACAGAGGCTTTACCACTTCCTCCAAAGAAGATACTAGGCAATCACAAATAAAAAAAGATGTTTACCTAAAATCAGTAAACATCTTTTTCTGTAATTTAATTACTATTTAATACTATGGCGCCGGATAGAGGTAATTTGCCTCAAAACTCAATGGGATTCCCAGCCACCAGTAGATTAATAAGAACATCGTCCAGGCAAATAAAAATATAACTGAATAGGGTAACATCATTGATATCAGGGTTCCAATTCCCATTCCTTTGACATAGCGTTGACTAAAAACAACTACCAGGGGAAAATAAGGTAATAAAGGAGTGATAATATTAGAGACAGAATCCCCTACCCGATAAGCTGCCTGAGTAAGGTCAGGGGAAATCCCCAGCTGCATTAACATAGGAACAAAAATGGGTGCAATTAATGCCCATTTTGCTGAAGCAGAGCCCACCATTAAATTCACAAATGCACTAAGCACTACAATTCCAACAATCGTGATTTGACCCGGTAAGTCAAGTGCCTGAAGGAAGTTTGCACCTTTAATTGCTATTAAAAGTCCAATATTTGAACGCGAAAAAGCATCTATAAATAGTGCACAGAAAAAAGCCATTACGATATAATAACCCATACTTTCCATGGATTTCGTCATACTTTTTATCAAATCTCCTGAGGATTTATATCTACCTGATACAAAACCAAAAACAAGTCCCGGAATTAATAACAAGACAAAGATCAAGGGAACAATTGCTTTCATTAAAGGCGCATGAAAGGAAGTGAGGGATTGAATTTCAGGATCAACCATATCCGGACCTCTAAGCGCCGAATTTTCCGGCATTGCCCACAAAAACAAACCTACGAGTCCAAGTACCATGGCGAAAAGTCCCATCCAGAAAGCTTTACTTTCTTTTGATGTTACCTTTTCCATTTTAGGCATTTGATCTTCATCGCCATCTATTTTCACTTTTGAAAGCCTTGGTTCCACTATTTTATCTGTAATCCACCAGCCCACAAGTACGATCAATAAAGTTGAAGCAGAGGTGAAATACCAGTTATTCAAAGGGTTTAAATTAATTTCAGGATCAAGGATCCTGGCCGCTTCCAGTGTAAAACTCATTATGAGGGGATCAATAGCCGAAGGGATAAAGTTTGCTGAAAAGCCTCCGGATACTCCGGCAAAAGCTGCTGCAATTCCTGCTAAAGGATGGCGTCCGGCTGCATAAAAAATTACACCTCCCAAAGGGATCACCAGTACATAACCGGCATCTGCAGCAGTGTGACTAACGATAGCAATTAGAATAAGCATCGGGGTAAGCAACTGTTTGGGTGTAAAGTTTAAGAGTTTTTTCAAACCGGCGTCAATCCAGCCGGAGTGTTCTGCTACTCCAACTCCAAGCATGGCAACTAAAACAATTCCCAATGGAGCAAAAAGCACGAAGGTATTTACCATACTTGCGAGAAATCCGGCTAATTGGGTTCCTGTAAGTAAGTTTTGTACATTCAAGCTATCTCCGGTCATCGGGTGAACTTCCCCAAAATCAAACGGAGACAGAATCGCCGATAAAACCCATACGAAAATGAGTAAATAAAAAAATAAAATTGCAGGATCGGGTAATTTATTCCCCATCTTTTCAACTAAATCGAGGGCCTTGTTTAAAATGCCTTTTTTGGGTGAATCAACCGCTTCTTCCATATCTAAATTAGTTAGTTAATGAAATGCTAAAATAGAAATTTATTCAAAAAACATCAGCCAAACTTTTTGCTTAGCAGTCATGAAAAAGAACAGACACTTTCCGAACAAAAATTTTTCGGGACTTCGAGCAGATTGGAAGTAATTTTCAAGGCTCACCCAAATTCAAAGAAAGGATACGAAGCGGAAACCCTTGATAACAAAATTAAGAAACGCACTTTCCAGAAATGGCTTGACTAAAAATTAATCTACTTTTCAATAAAATTTTAGTAAATTTAAAAGGATGCTTCGGAAGTAAAGTTTCCTTATTGCACCAAACCCATAGATTAGTGATATTTCTGCCTGAAATCTTACTAAAATTTGAATCGTAAACTTCTTTTTTATGACTATGATAAAGTCATTTTTAGTAAGTGTATTATTGCTAATCTCTTTGTCGGGATCTTCACAAACCAATGACAGCCTGGGAAAACCTTTAATTCCACTTGATGATAACAAGTTTTTAAAGGATATTGATTTCACCTTCGATATGCGCGTGGAATTCAGGGCATATAAATTCAGGGGTGGCGACAACTATTACAACGGGATGCAGTTTCAAAATGGATTTACAGCCCTTGGAATTTCCGGTAAATTGCACGAAAATGTGAGTTTCCGGTTCAGACACCGCTTTAATAAAAGCGGCGATGTACAAAGTCTGGACCTGCTGGGCAACAACATCGAAATTGCATACCTGGACGTTAAATTAAGTGAATTACTTAATCTCAGGCTTGGAAAAATGAATCCTTTTTACGGTGGTTATGAATACGAATTCAGCCCAATGTATGTTTTGGAATACAATGAAATTTACAGCAATGCCCTTGCATTTGTCACGGGGGCAGGAATTACTTACCAGGCTTTAAAAGATCACCAGTTCGGGTTGCAGGTATTAAACTCACGTACCATGCTTTATGAAGATCTTTACGGGGATGTGATTGCAGAAAATATCGAGGAACCTATCTGGCCGGTATCGATTGTTGGGAACTGGCGTGGAAATTTTTTTGACGGAAAATTCCAGACAATTTATAGCATGAGCTATGGCAATGAAGTAAAAAACAGGGGAACATATTTTTTCACTTTAGGTCACAAATACCAAAACAATAAGTTCAGCCTGATGTATGACTTTCATTACAGTTATGAACAGGTGGATACGAAGGGCGTGGTGACCAACCTTCTCGCTGACGAGACGGTGGCTGAGGACGTTAGATATATCGAAAATTGGTTAAGAGCAGAATACAGCTTTAGCCCAAAATTTCAAGCTTTATTAACCCTCATGACCAGTAGTGCATATGATAATGTGAAAACCGAAAGTGAACATTTGGGAATGAGCTATGGAGCGATCCCAACTATTTATTATAGTCCGTTTAATAACAGTGATCTTAGGTTTTTCTTAGCTTATATCGGCCGGTATTACGAATATTCAAGTTTTGCCAGGGAAAATCTTGGCCTGGCTAATTACAACAGGAATGAACTCAGACTTGGCGTTATTGCTCCCCTTCTATTGTTCTAAGTGTATCTTCAGCATTCAAAAAAAAGCCCGCCAATTCTAGCGGACTTTTCTCTTTTTATTACTTTATCCTTTACGAAATAAGTTCCAAAGTCTGCTGGGCGATCTCCAGCTCTTCATTGGTTGGGATCACGAGCACCTTCACTTTAGAATCTTCAGCATTGATATACCTCAGCTCTTTAGATCGTTCTTTGTTCTTTTCCTCGTTCAATTTAATTCCGAAGAAATCCATATCCCGGCAAACCAGGCCGCGAATCACATCGCTGTTCTCCCCTATTCCGGCGGTAAATACTATTGCATCCACCCCATTCATAGCGGCGACATAAGCCCCTATATATTTTTTAATACGGTAAGCG
>DATISX010000108.1:0-10483 GCA_035468275.1 Salegentibacter sp. | reverse complement strand
CTGAGCCGCTGCGACAGTGAAAGTGTCTCCCGATTAAAAAGCGCTGAATTCTCCAGTTGGGAAACCGGTACCACCCGCTTTTTTAGGGCTATTTCCTTGTGCTTGTCGGCTATTATTTTGTCTAGTATGTTCATTTCAGTTGTCAGTTCTGGGTTGTCTGTTGTCAGTTCAGGGTTGTGGGTTATCAGTTGTCGGTTTATTTTCTGGTTAGCCCAGAAATTCCCGGCTTTTTTGCTATTTGTAGTTTGTTGTTTATGGTTTGTTGATAATTCCATTCTACAGACTAAAGTCTAACGACTAAGGACTATTTACTAAGTTCCCGTAATTTTTTCAATACTTCTAAAGCTCTACCGGACTCCAGCGATTCTTTAGCTTCAGCAAAACCTTCCTGTGGGCTCAGGCCTTTTACGGTGGCGATGGCCATCCCGGCGTTGGCGCAAACCACGTTGTTTTGGGCTGTTGTGCCTTTTCCGCTGAGAATTCCGGTAAAGATTTTCGCGGCGCTTTCAATGCTACCGCCTCCGGCGATCTCTTCCTGTTTCAGGGGTTCGAGTCCGAGATCTTCGGGACTCAGCATCATTTCCGAAGAATTTGAAATGATCTTGGTGCTGCCGGTTAGCGAGATCTCGTCATAACCGTCCAGGGCGTGCAGAATGCTGAAATTCTTATCGGTATTCTGATATAAATAGGCGTACATCCTTGCCAGCTCCAGGTTAAAGACTCCTACCAGCTGATGTTTGGGAAACGCCGGATTCACCATAGGTCCCAGCATATTGAAAAAGGTCTTTACCGCGAGAGATTTTCTGATTGGCGCGACATTTTTCATCGCGGGATGGAAGAGGGGAGCGTGCAAAATACAAATTCCCGTTTCGTCAAGAGTTTTTTCCAGAAATCCGGCATCGTTGGTGAATTTAATGCCCAGCTGTTCCATCACGTTCGAGCTTCCGCTCACCGAGGAAACGCCGTAATTTCCATGTTTGGTAACTTTAATTCCCGCGCCGGCCGTCACAAAGGAAGCTGTGGTGGAAATATTGAAAGTATCCTTCCCATCGCCCCCGGTTCCGCAAAGATCTATGGAATTATAAGCACTGAGGTCTACGGCCAGGCATAGCTCCAGGAGTCCGTCCCGAAAGCCTTCCAGTTCCTCGATGGTGATGCTTCGCATCATATACACCGTGAGAAAAGCCGCGATCTGACTCTCATTATATTCTCCCTTAGAAATGCTAAAAAGCGCCTGTTTGGCCTCTTCCTTGGAGATGGTTTCGTGGTTTATTAATCTGTTGAGTAGTTGTTTCATTTGATTATCAATGTCACTCCCGCGAAGGCGGGAGTCTAATTTTAACTTGGTTTTCCTCTTGTTAGGGGTTTCCGCCTTCGCGGAAAATGACTAATGTTTGAATCTTATAGACAGGTCTTCCCAATCTGGATTGAAATCATTTATTAAATTAACTTTCCATAAGCGATTCCATTTTTTTAATTGTTTTTCTCTTCGAATCGCCAGTGATGGATAATTGAATTTTTCATAATAGACTAGTCTATTTAGATTATATCTGCCGCTGAAACTTTTGAAGTTTCTGTTTCGGTGTTGATATAATCGTTGCTTTAAATTTCCAGTAATACCAATATATAAGGTGCCGTTTTTCCGGTTAGTAATAATATATACGTGATATTCTGAATTTGCTTTCATTTGAGCTTATTAGTTACCTATCATATTTCGAGTTTCTTAGAGATTTCCGCCTTCGCGGAAATGACTTAGGAATTTACCCAATTCTCAATCATTTTCTTCCCCTCCGGGGTTAACACCGATTCAGGGTGGAATTGCACCCCGCGCACGTCGTATTCTCTATGGCGCAGGGACATTACCTGCCCATTTTCGTCGTAGGAAGTCGCGATGAGAGAATCGGGGAGTTCCTTTAAAACCACCCAGGAGTGGTAGCGACCGACCTTTAATTTCTTCGGAAGGTCTTTAAAAAGGGGTTCGTCGTCTACACAGATTTCAATATCGGTGGCGACGCCGTGGTATACGCTTTCCAGATTTCCGAGTTTTCCGCCGAAAACCTCTCCTATGGCTTGTTGCCCAAGGCAAACACCCAGAATACTTTTGGTGGCTGCATATTTTTCTATGATGGGTTTCAGGAGTCCTGCCTCATCGGGTATTCCCGGTCCCGGTGAAAGCAGGATCTTATCGAATTGCTCCACATCTTCCAGTTCGAGTTGATCGTTTCTTCTTACCACCACTTCGCAGTCCAGATCTTCCAGATAGTGCACCAGGTTATAGACGAAAGAATCGTAATTGTCTATTACCAGGATTCTTTTTCCGGAATTTTTATTTTCAGTTTTCATTTTGTTTAATATTATTTTAGGACTAAATCTCCTCTGCTATTTCCAGCGCTTTTGTTAGAGCTCCGAGTTTATTATATACTTCCTGTAATTCATTTTCTTCCACTGATTCTGAAACCACGCCGGCACCGGCCTGGTAATGCAGGTGGTGGTTTTTGCTCACAAAAGAGCGGATGATGATGGCATGATTAAAATTGCCTTCAAAATCCATAAATCCGATAGCGCCACCGTAGGCGTCGCGGTTTACGGTTTCATATTTTTCGATGAGTTTCATCGCGCTGTGTTTGGGCGCGCCGCTAAGAGTTCCGGCTGGGAAAGTATCGGCTACTACCTGCATGGTATTGGTGTTGGGATCCTTTTGCCCGGTTACTTTGCTCACCAGGTGGATCACGTGGGAGAAAAACTGAATCTCCCGATATTTTTCCACCTTCACATCGTTGCCGTGGCGGCTAAGGTCGTTTCGTGCGAGGTCTACCAGCATCACGTGTTCGGCGTTTTCCTTTTCATCGGCGGCGAGTTTTTTGGCCAGTTCTGCGTCTTCCTCGTCATTTCCGGTTCGTTTGAAAGTACCGGCGATGGGATGTATTTCGGCCCGGCCATCTTTTACCACCAGCTGGGCTTCAGGAGAACTTCCGAAAATCTTAAAGCTTCCGTAGTCAAAAAAGAAAAGATAAGGAGAAGGGTTTACGCTGCGAAGTGCCCGATATACATTGAACTCGTCTCCTTTGAACTTTTGGGAAAACCGGCGGGAAAGCACCATCTGGAAAACGTCTCCACGGAAGCAGTGTTTCTTGCCCAGTTTTACGTTTTCTTTGAATTCCTCATCGGTAAGATTGGAAACCGGTGCTTCCTGCCGCGTGAAATTATAGGTCGCGAAATTACGCACTTTGATCTGCTGTTCAATTTCGGCAATCCTGCTTTCTGTATCATAGCTGTGATCGAAGATATAAGCCTCGTTATTGAAGTGGTTGATCGCAATGATATTCTGATAAACCGCATAGTAAATGTCGGGGATCTGAAGATCGCCTTCCTTTTTTGAAATCTCAATATCCTCGAAATACCGAACCCCGTCGTAGGCTATATAACCAAAAAGTCCGTTGTTGATAAACTTAAACTTACCGGTTTTGGTTTTGAATTGTTGGGAGAATTCCTGGATCTTTTCGGGGATGTTTATTTCCGCAGAGATCGGGGTGGTTTTATTGCTGCCATCGGGAAAAACTTCGGTGATCACCTCATGCTGTAGTTTGATAGATGCAATGGGATTACAGCAGATATAAGAAAATGAATTGTCGCTGGCGTGGTAATCGCTGCTTTCCAGAAGCAGGGAATTGGGGTATTTGTCCCGCAGCTTGAGGTAGACGCTCACCGGGGTGATGGTGTCGGCGAGGAGTTTTTTATGGGTGGTTTTTAGTTGGTACATGTATATTCTTTTTTTGTCACTCCCTCGAAGGAGGGAGTCTATAATTGTTTTACTCTTTATTGGATTTCCGCCTTCGCGGAAATGACCTGATTTGATTTTATGAGATTTCCGCCTGCGCGGAAATGACTCAACTCGATTTTATGAGATTTCCGTCTTCGCGGAAATGACAAATGGTTTAATAAAAAAAGGCTTGTCGTGAGACAAGCCTTTGTATGATTTTATACTATAGCAGTGTTACTTCACGACGTTTGACGTAAATTTTTCCACCACCAGGTATTTGCAATTCGGTTTTTCATTGGGGCCAAATATAGAGCGCAATTTTTAAGACACAAAATATTTTATAAGAAAAAGCCACCCGAAGGATGGCTTTTAGCAATTGTTGAGGTAAAAAACTAGAATTTCAGCTCAATATTGAGGTCGAAATTATCGTAAATAGTCTGGTCTCCGAGTCCGCTAAAGAAACTACCTGAATTATAGCGAACATTATATTTTGAACGGTCTATAGTTAATTTGGTAGTTGCGGTATTATTGTTCCAGTCCAGATCGAAGGTCACAGGATGAGTTTGATCTTTGATCGTTAGATCTCCAACCACTCCGTAAGTCCCGTCGTCTTTTTTGGCAACACTGGTGATTACGAGTTTTGAAGTTGGATAATTCGCAACCCCAAAGAAATCATCTGAATTTAAATGGCCTTCAAGACCAGATTTATCTTCTCCTTTAAGATCGGTTACGGTGATACTGGTCATGTCCATGACGAATTCTCCTCCCTTAATTTCATCGTTTTCTATCTGGAACTTTCCATCTTTAAGATTGATAGTTCCGGAGTGAGATCCTAAAACTTTTTTTCCTTTCCAGGCTACATTACTAGCCTGAGTATTTACTTGCTTTTCCATAGTTGTCTTAATTTTTTCTTTTTCTTTTCAATTTCAATAGCAATTTCTTTCCCTTCGATTTAGAATTTTAAATCTACTTCCAACTCAAAATTGTCGTAAATAGTCTTGTCTCCCAGGTTATCGAAGAAACTTCCAGAACCATAACGCACGTTGAATTTTGAACGGTCAATAGTTAATTCAGTGTTGGCTGAATTCTCATTCCATTCAAGATCAAAAGTTACCGGATGAGTGTCTTCTTTGATAGTGAGATCTGCAACCACTCCGTAAGTGCCATCGTTCTTCTTGGCAGCACTGGTGATCACTAGTTTAGCAGTCGGATAGGTTTCCACTCCGAAGAAATCATCAGATTTCAGGTGGCCTTCCAATTTGCCTTTGTTTTCACCTTCCAGGTCGGTTACATTGATGGAATTCATATCCATAATAAATTCTCCTCCTTTAAGTTCACCGTCTTCAAGGATAAAGTGACCTTCTTTAAGTTTTACTGTTCCGGTATGGAATCCGGTAACCTTTTCACCTCTCCAATTCACCTCACTGGCTTCAACGTCAATTTTCTTCTCTTCCAAACTATTGGCGGTAAATGCAACAGTAGTTAAAACGATTACAGATGCCAGGGCAACTTTAAAAACATTCTTTTTCATCTTTTTGTTATTTGATTTTGGTTTATATTAAATTTATTAGTCTGAGCTAAAGGGCGCTTCCGGTTGTGACCTAGATTAACCTCTTAACACATTTAAATTTTTATTCATTAATTCATTTTCTTCGGAAGTTATCCGGGATGTGATTTCGGCTTCAATCTTATCTATTACAGGGTCGACTTCCTTTAGGAATTTCAATCCTTTATCGGTTATACTAATTTCAACTTTACGCCTGTTAGCTTCGCAGGTTACCCGTTCAACCAGGCCTTTAGTTATTAACTTATCTACCAACCGGGTGGTATTGCTCATTTTACTAACCATGCGTTCCTGAATAGTACTAAGATTCGCGGGTTCTCCCTTTTGTCCCCGGAGAATGCGTAAAACATTGAACTGGGGAATGGATATATCAAAATCCTTTAAGGCTTCCCCAATCCTGTCGTTAATATAATTAGCGGTAACAAGGATATTGAGGATAAGCCGGCGTGATTCCGGTAGCTTATTAGAGGTTTTTATGGTTTCTTCGATGTTCATTTGTTCTAACAACATTTGTAGATACAAATATAAATGCATTAGGGAGATATGGAAGAGGAGTTAGTGTTAAATATTTTACAAATTTTGATCGGCTAAAATATATTGCTATTTAAAAGGAGGAAATCTTTTTACCTTTCGCAGGAATTAAAAAGAATACACTATGAAAGATTTAACTCAGGAGGAGTGGAGAGAAAGACTGGAGCAGGATGATAAGGCTGTAGTTTTAGATGTACGAACCGAAGAAGAGATGGAAGAGGGATATCTTCCAAATGCTAAATTATTTGATATTTACAAAGGTCAGGAGTTCGTAGACGAAATTGAGAAATTGGACAAATCAAAACATTATTATATCTATTGTCGTTCCGGCCAACGCAGCGAGCAAGCCTGTCAGTTAATGGATCAAATGGGTTTTTCAGAAACTTACAACCTGCTTGGAGGAATTATAGAGTGGGAGGGTGAGATTGTGGAAGATTAATTTTCTCTATGATAGCCATATTAAGACTGCTTCCTGCGCTTCTTTTAATAGGGAGTTTTCATTCCTGCAAGGAAGCACAGGCCGAATCACCAGAATCACCAAATGCCGTGGAACACATTAGCGTGGAAGAGATGACGTTGCATCTCCAGATGGAAGATGTACAACTTATTGATATCCGATCCCGGGCTAATTATACCGATGCCCATATCGTGAATGCGGTAAATATAGTCTTCGATGAGGAATTCAGAAAAAACCTGAATTCGCTCGATAAATCTCGTCCGGTTTTACTTTACTGCACCGATGGTTCCAAGAGCAAAAAGGCGCTAAAAATTCTAAAGCGCATGGGATTTCAGAATGTCCAGGAATTGGATGAGGGTTTCGAGGAATGGATAGCCAGAGGTGGACAGGTACAGGTACAAACACACAAATAACATACACAAAAATTCTTAAATTGCTGCTAAGTCGCTTGTTTTCAGGCGACTTTTTTAATTGTGAATTCTACGCTTATTCCTGCATTCCTTTGTTAAAGTTCTAATTAAATAGAAAAAAATTTGTTGTTTATCTATAAAATGATAGCTTTGATCGATCTATTAACCTTTTTTTAACCAAACATTTAATTTTATGATTTCACAAAAACTACGGCCTTTAGCAGTAACTGTGATGGCCGCTGCATTCATGTTTTCCTGTTCTCAGGATAAAGAAGAAAACCAAAGCCTTGAAGAACAACAGGTAGCTCCTTCAAGTTCAGAAATTATTGAAGGACAATACATTGTTGTCTTTAACACTGATGTCACAGGAGACGAAGGTGCAAAGTATCCTGAAAGTTACACCCGCGCGCAACAAGCGGTAAAAGCCAAAACCGAACAAATTTTAAGTGAAAGCGCTATTGAAGGTGCCGACATCTCTGCGGTATACAGTAAAGTCCTTAATGGAGCTGCAATGAAATTAACCGCCGAGCAAGTGGAACTCCTTCGTGGTAAAAAAGAAGTGTCTTATATAGAAGAAGACAGAATCGTAACTTTTGCTCCACCTTGTGGTACTCCAAACGGTGGCCCGTGTGATGGTGATGGCGGAGGTGATGATGGCGGAGGTGACTCCGGCCAGGAAACACCTTATGGTATCGCTCGTGTAAACGGCGTAGCTAATTACACAGGTTCTTCCGTAGCCTGGGTGATCGATTCAGGAATAGACCTGGATCACGAAGATCTTAAGGTAGATGCTTCCCGAGGATTTAATGCTTTTACTTCAGGTAAGGATGGACAATCGGCAGATGATGGAAACGGACACGGAACTCACGTTGCCGGTACTATCGCCGCTTTGAACAATGATTTAGGGGTAATTGGAGTAGCTCCCGGAGCAACTGTAATTCCTGTAAAAGTACTAGACAGCCGCGGTAGCGGATCTTATTCAGGGGTAATCGCCGGGGTAGATCACGTAGCAGCCTACGGAAATAGTGGAGACGTAGCCAATATGAGCCTTGGTGGACCAACTTCTGATGCTTTGGATCAGGCTGTACTTGCCGCTTCTCAGCAAGGAATCAAATTTGCTTTAGCTGCGGGTAATGAAAGCAGTGATGCTAATAATTCTTCTCCTGCAAGAGTAAACGGTGCTAATATTGTTACCATCTCTGCGATGGATTCTAACGATAACTGGGCCTCTTTCTCTAACTACGGAAACCCACCAGTAGATTATGCAGCTCCCGGAGTTGCGGTTAAGTCTACCTGGAAAGATGGAGGATACAATACCATAAGCGGTACTTCCATGGCTTCCCCACACGCAGCCGGAGTGCTGTTACTTGGTAATGCCAGCACCGATGGTACTGTAAACGGAGATCCTGATGGAAATTCAGATCCAATTATTGTACACTAAAATTTTTAAATAGATCATTAAAAGCATCGGTTTTGCCGGTGCTTTTTCTGTTTATATACGTTTAGCCGATTTTTTGCGTTAAAAAGATATAAGAGTATTATTCTATTATTTTATTTAATTGATATATTTACCCGGGAAGTTAAGACCGATAAATCTACATTTATGAACAAAAGTTTTTTACCGATTTTAATTGGGCTAATGTTTTTTAGCCTTTCTTCAAAGGCTCAGGAATACAGTTTTGGAGTTAAAGGTGGTGGTAATTACGTAATGGGAGGTTCTATTACCGGAGAGAATTCAGGAGCAGGTTATTTTGATGGAACGGTGGAAGCCGATCCGGAATTTGGGTTTCACGCCGGAGTTTTCTTTCAGTTGAAATTCGGTAAATTCTTCATTCGGCCGGAAGTTATTTATAATACTATGGAAACCAGCTTCGATTTTCCAACACAGCCTTCTGCTTATGAAGTTGAAAAATTAAGCATCCCATTGCTGTTCGGTTATAACATCTGGGGGCCAATAGATATTTATGCGGGGCCTGCCTACCAGAATATTATGAGTTCTTCCCTGCAAGGTACAGAACCACCGGATCAGGTGATTGTTGCTCAAAATACCCCGCTTGCGGCCCAGGCAGGAGTGAAATTAAATTTTGGAAGATTTGAATTTGATCTAAGATATGACCGTACCCTGGCTTCTAAGGAAACCCAGAATATAGATATAGTCAATGGGGATTATGGGATCAACAAGGGTTATTTCACAGATACCCGCCTTAATCAGGTTCTCTTTAGCGTAGGTTTTAAAATTGGAGACAGCGAATCTAATCCCGGCAGACGCCGCGGAAAAGGCTGCTATTTCTAATAAAAAAATAATACAGATCAAGCCTCAATTTCGATATTCGGAATTGAGGCTTTTTTTATTAAGAAAAACTTAAAAAAATCGGGTTAATTTTGTTATTTTGTGTAGCGCTCAGTTGTTTAGAGAACTGCTCGTTTCAGTTTTAACCCGATTGTTATGAAAGATCTATTTTCCATTAAGCCCGAAAAAAGGAAACGCCTTATATTATTGCTCAGTCTGTTTTTTGCTCTTATACTTATCGCCGAACTGATCGAGAATAAAAATCTTCAGAAAATTGACAGCGATTTTTCCTCCCTTTATGAAGACCGGTTAATTCCTGCCTCGCAAATTTATGTGTTGTCTGATCTTCTCCACGAGAAGCAACTTATCTTTGAACACCTTAACGAGAATGAATTCAGGATAGGATCCGGCGATCTCGATAAGATACAAGAGGAAAACCGAAAAATAAATAATATCCTGGCAGAGTATGAAACCACTTATCTTGTAGAGGAAGAAGTAGAACAGCTTGCAAATTTTAAAACCAATTTCAAGGCCTACCAGGAGGTGGAAACCGAGATCCTTTATCACCTTGAAAATAAAAATTTCGGAGTGGCGCAGGTGCTTATCAATTCCAAAGGTAGAAAGCTCTTTAATGATGCAAACAGCCACTTAAACCGACTTGCAGAAATACAACCTGAAATAGGCAGGGAATTACTGGCTGATTATCGTTCCAGTTTCGGGAGTTCCAGTTTGTTGTATTATTTCAAAATTACGATCACGCTGCTCTTTGGGGTATTTGTCCTACGCTTGCTCGGCCTGGTGAAACTGGTGAGCCAGCCAAAACAAAAATTCGAACTCAATTAATAAACGGGTGCTGCTAAACGAGGATCGCTCAAGATAGGTTGCCTTTCAATAAATTTTATCTGTATGGATAGATAGCCCAACTCATTAACCACAATTCCCCGGCACAGATAAATTCCTTTAGCTCTTACCGGGTATTTTTCGGCTATAGTTGGAAAATGTACGCTGTCGAAAACATCATCGTTCTTATCGAAAAAGGTTCCGAAATACATGTATTTTCCGGTGGTGGTGGCTGTTTTTTTTAGGGTGATAAGATTGCCGTAAATACAGACTTCTTTTCCTATATGATTTTCTAATTCTGCGGCCATTATTGAAGGCTGCATCTGAGCTTTCAGCAAGCTAAACCGACTGCATAGCGGAAATCCCAGCAGTTCGATTTCGTCGTAGATATCTATCAATTCGGAATAGGAGAATTCAGGCAATTCATAATCTTTATGCGGAGGTTTGAACAGCACCGGCTGTGAGGTTTTGGGTTTGGTTTTGTTCAGTTTGAAATGGGCTTTCCATAACAGCTGGTGCTTGTCTATACCTGTAACTCTGAAGGCATTGATGCGCAGGAGAATACTGAGCTGTTCGATAGAGAGGTCCACCCGGTCTATGAAATCATCAAAAGAGGTGAATTCCCCGAAAA
>DATISX010000107.1:0-31089 GCA_035468275.1 Salegentibacter sp. | reverse complement strand
AAAGTCATGTTAGTAGGGTAGTGGTATAGCGAATTTACCAGACATCCCTTTTCCAGGATCAAATAGGAGAGATTCTTTTTTTCGGCTTCAAGACCGCAGGCTATACCTATAGGACCTCCACCAATTATAATAACATCGTATACTTTATCAGGAGTTTGCAAGTTTCTTCAGATCTTTAATGGTTTCCAACTGATCTTCGGCTTTAAAAACATAGCTTCCTGCTACAAGAACATCTGCTCCGGCCTTTATCAGTTTTTCAGCATTCTCGTTGGTTACGCCGCCGTCAATTTCAATAAGGGTAGAGGCATTGTGAGTGAGGATTATTTCCTTTACACGCTGAATTTTATTCTAGGTATTCTCGAGAAAACTCTGACCTCCAAATCCGGGGTTAACGCTCATCAGGCAAACCAGATCAATGTCTTTTATCACATCTTTTAAAAGGTCAACACTGGTATGCGGATTAATAGCCACTCCCGCTTTCATACCTTCCGCTTTAATTGCCTGCAGGGTTCTGTGTAGATGATTGCAAGCTTCATAATGTACAGTAAGATTATCTGCTCCCAGTTTGGCGAATTCCTTGATGTAGCGGTCAGGATCTACAATCATGAGGTGAACATCAATAGTTTTTTGTGCATGTTTGTTTATCGCTTGCAAAACCGGCATTCCGTAGGAGATATTCGGCACAAATACACCATCCATAATATCGATGTGAAACCAGTCGGCATCGCTTTCATTTACCATTTCAATGTCACGCTGGAGATTGCCAAAATCGGCGGCCAAAATAGATGGGGCAATAAGTTTTGAGCTCATGTGTTGTTGAATTGTTTCTGCAAAAATAGCAATTAGTGAGAGAAACTCAGGTTTAGAAAATATTTAAATGAAAAGACCACGGGTCATCACGCCGGGGTCATTCATCAATCAAAAAACGAACAGTTATTTTGTTAACCGGTAATCAGCCGATTTTAACTGTTGTCATCTTCAATGTGTTATCCAAGGTAAGTTTTTAAGATCTTACTTCTGGAAGTGTGTTTTAATCTTCTAATAGCTTTTTCTTTGATCTGTCTAACTCTTTCACGTGTAAGGTCAAAAGTCTCGCCAATTTCTTCAAGAGTCATTGGGTGCTGATCTCCCAAACCAAAATACAAACGGATAACATCTGCTTCCCGTGGAGTTAGAGTTTCTAAAGCGCGTTCAATTTCTGTTCTAAGAGATTCGTGTAGAAGTTCTCTATCAGGATTTGGTGATTCCCCGGAACGTAATACATCGTAAAGGTTGGAATCTTCTCCTTCTACCAATGGAGCATCCATAGATACGTGACGGCCGGAATTCTTCATAGATTCCTTAACGTCATTAATCGTCATGTCAAGCTCTTTCGCGATCTCTTCGGCACTTGGCGGGCGTTCATGAGATTGTTCAAGAAAAGCAAAGGTTTTGTTGATCTTATTGATAGATCCAATTTTATTCAATGGTAAACGAACAATTCTTGATTGTTCTGCCAGCGCCTGAAGAATAGACTGGCGAATCCACCATACAGCGTATGAGATAAATTTAAAACCACGGGTTTCGTCAAAACGTTTCGCAGCTTTAATCAATCCTAAATTTCCTTCGTTAATAAGGTCGGGTAGGGTTAGACCCTGGTTTTGATATTGTTTTGCCACCGACACTACAAAACGTAAATTCGCTTTGGTTAGTTTCTCCAAAGCACGGTCATCACCCGCTTTAATTCGTTGTGCTAATTCTACCTCTTCATCAGCAGTAATTAAATCAACTTTTCCAATTTCTTGCAAATACTTATCCAGCGAAGCAGTTTCACGGTTTGTTACCTGCTTCGTAATCTTAAGTTGTCTCATCTATCGTCTCCTTGGATTTTAATTGTGAATAGCTCTTGTATTAGGTTATACGCAAGGAGTAGTCGAAATGTTACAAGAAACCTTAATTAATTTTATTTTTTCGCTTTGGAGTGGAAAGTGGAGAGTGGAGAGTGGATTTCGGTTGTGAGCCTACCCGCCGGAGGAGGGTTCTCGGTTTTCTTCCGTTTGTGGTTTTTAGTTTATTGTTTGGTGTTCTTTTTTGATCGTTCCGCCTTCGGCGTAACTATTAGGTTCAAGGTTCAAGATTGATTGATTTCACGCAAAGTGCGCGGAGCCGGGCGCAAAGACCGCAAAGAATTTGATATTGGAAACAAGCAGGTTATTGGACGTCGAGAACTCTTTTAGCAGGACTTTGATTCCACCTCTCAACTGCGCTCGAGGTGACAAAATAAAAAAATCCCCGAAAAATAATTTCCGGGGATTTTGATTTATAAGTTGAAGATTATCTAGTCGTTATCTTTACGATCTCTGTTATCTCTTCCTCTTCGGTCATCACGTCCTCGGTCATCACGACCGCGGTTGTCTCTTCCTCTGCGATCATCACGACCTCTGTCGTTACGATCATCTCTTGGCGGACGAGGTTGGTAACCTTCAGGCTTGTCAAGTAAAGCTTTTCTTGAAACCTTTTCCTTACGGGTCTTAGGATCTACACCAAAGTACTTCACGTCAATTACGTCCCCAACATTTACAATATCAGTTACGTTATCGGTGCGTTCCCATGCCAGTTCTGAAATGTGAAGTAAAACCTCGTTGCCAGGGGCATCAAGATATTCCACTACAGCTCCGAAATCAAGAACCTTGATTACTTTTACTTCGTAAACGCTACCTTTTTCAGGTTTGAAAGTGATAGATTCTATTTTAGCCAGAACCTTATCAATTCCTTCCTGTTTTGTTCCAAGGATTTCCACAATACCTTCTTCGGTTACAGGATCTTCGTTTATTACGATCTCGGTTCCTGTAGTCTTCTGAAGTTCCTGAATTACTTTTCCTCCAGGTCCAATAAGTGCACCGATGAATTCATTAGGAATTCTTCTGGTGATAATTTTTGGAGCGTGAGCCTTCACATTTTCGTTTGGCTCAGAGATAGTTTCAATAAGTTTCTCAAGAATATGAAGTCTTCCGGCGCGAGCTTGTTTTAGCGCTTTTACTAAAATCTCGTAAGGAAGTCCTTTTACTTTAATATCCATCTGGCAAGCGGTAATTCCGTCAGCCGTTCCGGTAACTTTAAAGTCCATGTCTCCAAGGTGATCTTCATCTCCAAGAATATCTGAAAGTACTGCATGACGCTCACCATCGGAAATTAATCCCATGGCGATACCGGAAACCGGTTTCGTCATTTTAATTCCGGCATCCATCATCGCCATAGTTCCGGCGCAAACCGTTGCCATTGAGGAAGAACCGTTGGATTCTAAAACTTCAGAAACAATTCTTATAGTATAAGGATTATTTTCAGGAATCATATTTTTTAATGCACGTTGTGCAAGATTTCCGTGTCCAATCTCACGACGGGAAGTTCCTCTTAGAGGGTAGGCTTCTCCGGTACAAAAAGGAGGGAAATTATAATGCAGGTAGAATTTTTCTTCGCCCTGGTGGGTTGGCATATCTATGGTGTTGGCTTCTCTTGAAGTTCCCAAAGTTACGGTTGCCAAGGCCTGAGTTTCCCCACGGGTAAAGATAGCCGAACCGTGTACCGATGGTAAATAATCGGTTTCACACCAGATAGGTCTTATCTCGTCGGTTTTTCTACCATCTAATCGTAAACCTTCAGCAAGGGTAAGTTCTCTTACCGCTTCTTTCTCAGTTTTGTAGAAATAACTTTTAATTAGCTTTTCGTTTTCTTCTAATTCCTCTTCAGTAAACAAAGCTAAAACTTCTTCTTTTACTTCAGAAAAAGCTTCACCACGGTCTCTTTTGCTGTGACCGCCTTTAGCGATTTCGTATATTTTGCTATAAGCATGATCGTGAACTTTTTTCTCGATGTCTTCTTTTTCCTCAGCAGTAGCAAATTCCCGTACCGGTTTTTTACCAAAAGCTTCCGCTAAACGCAATTGCGCGTCTACTTGTTTCTTGATATGCTCGTGAGCGAATTGAATGGCTTCTGCCATCTCCTCTTCTGAAATTTCTTTCATCTCACCTTCTACCATCATTACAGAATCTGCAGAAGCACCAATAATCATATCGATGTCTGATTCTAACAGCTGGCTGCGGCTTGGGTTAATGATAAATTCACCATTTACTCTACCAACTCGGGCTTCAGAAATAGCGGTTTCAAATGGAATGTCTGAAAGTTGAATTGCGGCCGAAGCAGCAAGTCCTGCCAGTGCATCCGGCATAACTTCTTCGTCGTGAGACATAAGTTGGATCATTACCTGGGTCTCGGTTCTGTAACCTTCAGGGAATAATGGACGCAATACACGGTCAACAATTCTCATTGTTAATACTTCACCGTCACTTGGCCTTGCTTCTCTTTTAAAGAAACCACCCGGATAACGACCCGCTGCGGCAAATTTTTCTCTGTAATCTACTGTTAATGGAAAGAAATCCAAAGTGCTTGCTTTATAAGAAGACACTACAGTACAAAGCAACATGGCGTTGCCCATTTGAACAACAACCGACCCATGGGCCTGTTTTGCCAATTTTCCGGTTTCGATAGAGATTTCTCTTCCATCTCCAAGATCGATAACCTCTTTAAATGTTTGTGGAATCATAATAATTTGAATTCTTTGATCTGAATAACTTCACCAGATCTTTTGTTATACAATGGTCTCCGCCTATACCGGACGGCCGGGAGTTGTGTTGTTGTGTGTAATTGTGCAGACCAATGAAAAACTACTCTCGTTGAGCGACATTTTTAAGCAATCTAAAAATTGCTTTTAAATAAAAAAAGGGGGCGTAAAGCCCCCTTTGAAATTTATTTTCTTAATCCTAATTCTTTAACGATAGCACGATATCTTAAAATATCTTTCTTCATTAAATAATCCAGTAAACTTCTTCTTTTACCAACCAGCATTACCAAAGAACGCTCAGTGTTATAGTCCTTGCGGTTTTTCTTAAGGTGTTCTGATAGGTGGGCAATTCTGTAAGTGAATAATGCAACCTGACCTTCGGTAGATCCGGTATCAGTTTTACTTTTACCGTGTTTTTCGAAGATTTCCTGCTTCTTTTCTTTTGCTAAATACATTCCAATATTTATTTAAATGATTTTTATGTATTGACAGTTTTTCTGTCAAGCGGCAAATATACTATATTCCTAAGATATAGTTATTTAAAACCTTTGATTATTTTCTTATGGGTTGATTCTGAATAAGATCCAGATATTGATTTACTTTTTTCTTAAGCTCAGAGCGCTGTACTATGAAATCAAGAAAACCGTGTTCCTTTACGAATTCTGCAGTTTGAAAATCATCGGGAAGATCTTTTCCTGTGGTGTCTTTTACAACCCTTGGCCCGGCAAAACCAATAAGTGCGCCAGGTTCAGAAATATTGATGTCGCCTAACATTGCAAAGGAAGCTGTTGTTCCTCCGGTGGTAGGATCGGTACATAAAGAGATGTAAGGCACTTTTGCTTCTGCAAGTTGTGCCAGTTTAACCGAAGTTTTTGCCAGTTGCATCAGGGATAGAGCAGCTTCCATCATGCGCGCCCCGCCAGACTTTGAAATAATCATTAAAGGGATGTTGTTCTTTAAAGAATAATCGGCTGCACGTGCAATTTTTTCTCCTACCACAGAGCCCATAGAACCTCCAATAAAGGTAAAATCCATACAGGCTACAACCAGGTCTTTACCATTGGATTTGCCTACCGCAGTGCGAATGGCATCTTTTAATCCGGTCTTTTCTTCGGCAGCTTTTAACCTGTCGGTATATTTTTTAGTATCCTTGAAATCAAGCGGATCTTTAGAACTCATGTTCTTATCCAGCTCCTTGAATTCGTTTTTATCAAAAAGGATTTTGAAATATTCTGTACTTCCAATTCTTACATGGTAACCATCTTCCGGGCTAACATAATAATTGCTTTCCAGTTGTTCTGCATCTACAATCTTTCCCGTTGGAGATTTATACCATAAACCTTTAGGGACATCTTTTTTATTTTCTGTAGGGGTTTGAATTCCTTTTTGTGTTCTTTTAAACCAAGCCATTTGTTTCAGGTTTCAGGGATTGAACTGTACCGGATTATGTCCGGAATCTTAGGGTATTTTTAAATAAAAACAGCTGAAGTGCAAAACTCCAGCTGTTCTTGAAAATGTTTTTATAAGGTATTAACGTTGTTAAGGTCTTCGAAGGCTTTTTTCAAACGTGCCTTGAAAGTAAGTTCACCTTCGCGAACCCATTTTCTTGGATCGTAATATTTTTTGTTCGGTACGTCGTCTCCGTCAGGGTTACCAATTTGAGCGGCAAGAAAGTCCTTCTTGCTTCCCATGTAATCTCTTATTCCTTCCAGATAGGCATACTGAAGATCGGTATCGATATTCATCTTGATCACTCCGTAACCAATTGCCTCACGTATTTCTTCTACTGTAGATCCACTTCCACCGTGGAATACGAAGTCGATGTGATTTTCTCCCAGGTCATATTTTTTCGTGATATATTCCTGTGAGTTTTTAAGGATCTTTGGAGTTAGCTTTACGTTACCAGGTTTGTATACCCCGTGTACATTTCCAAAAGCAGCAGCAACAGTAAACTGGTCGCTAACTTTGCTTAATTCTTCGAAAGCATAGGCCACTTCTTCAGGTTGTGTATATAATTTTGAGGAATCAACATCGGTATTATCTACTCCGTCTTCTTCACCTCCTGTAATACCCAGCTCAATTTCCAGGGTCATGCCCATTTTGCTCATTCGCTCGAGGTACTTTTTACTTATCTCCATATTTTCTTCCAGACTCTCTTCTGAAAGATCAATCATGTGAGAGCTATATAGTGGTTTTCCGAATTGTTCGAAATGTTTTTCGCTGGCATCCAGTAAACCGTCTATCCAGGGAAGTAATTTTTTAGCACAATGGTCAGTGTGCATAATAACCGGTACTCCGTATAATTCTGCTAGTTCGTGTACATGTTTTGCACCTGCTACGGCACCGGCGATAGCCGCCTTTTCATTTTCATTGGAAAGTCCTTTTCCTGCATTGAACTGAGCTCCTCCGTTTGAAAACTGAATGATTACGGGTGAATTTAACTCTGCTGCAGTTTCTAATACTGCATTGATAGTACTTGATCCTATTACGTTAACCGCAGGTAGGGCAAAACCCTTTTCCTTGGCAAGTTTAAATATTTCCTGAACTTCTTTTCCTGTGGCAACGCCCGGTTTAATTTTATGACTCATAATTAATTTAATTTGGCTTACAAAAATAAGAAAATTAAATGGCTTAGAAAGGATAATTGATCCCTACATTATAAACCGCGTGATTGAAGTTATAATCTTTGAACCAACGGTTTGCCTCTTCCCGGGCGGGATCGTAGGTTTTGAAACCTACATCAAATCTTAATACAAAGAAGTTAAAGTCATATCTGAGTCCAAAACCCGAACCTACCGCAATATTTTTAAGGTCGGAAAAAGAGGTGAAAGTTGCTTCTTCATTTTCGACGATATCAAGGACATTCCAGATATTACCTACATCTACAAAAACAGCCGAATGTAAAGCTCCAAAAAGGTTATAACGATATTCGAAATTAAAAGCCAGCTTCATATTGGCTTCATTAAATTCATTGCGTCCACCGGTGCTGCCGGGACCGAGGTCATAAGCCTGCCAGGCACGGTTGTCGTTAGGGCCACCAGCAAAGAAGCTTCGCGCAAAGGGAATACTGTTTGCGTTTCCGTAGGGAATCGCTACTCCTCCAAAAGCGCGAAAAGCAAAAATATTTTCATTACCAAGATCCCAGTGTTTTATAAAATCTATCTCGGTTTTGGCATATTGAGAGAAATTCACCCCTAAAATATTGTAATTTCCATTGGGATTTTTCTCGAGTCCGGCCAGATTTGAAACGGCCGATAACAGATTTCCTGCAGCTTCTACCTTAAGCCTAAACCTGGTAAACTCCCTATCATAGAGGTTTTCTTTAGTATTCCACAAATAAGTATAGTTCGTGGCAAAAATCAGGTTATTCTCTGTTAGACGGTCTTTTCTTTCCCTAACATAATTGGCTATTTGTTCCTGCTCTGAATTTAAACCAGTTGTTGGTCCCGAATCATTATCTATATCATCCATAAAATTTTCGGCTCCTTCAGGGATGATTAGCTGACCTTCCTCGTCCAGATAATCGGGGCTGGTGACCACATTTGGAGACTGGACAATTTCGTTTAATTCGCTATAGGAATTTCTATAGACGTTAAAATAATTATCGATATTCAGGTTTCTTACATATTGTATGTTGAGAAGATCGAGCCTGTTGGTTAACTGTCTTGAAGGTGACCATCGGTATTCCATTCCGCCGGAAAGGTTTCTTTTATCTAAGCCAATATTAGATTGGGTGCTCACCCCTAAACTTAGCGTAGTGAAGGGAGACATAAATTTGGGGATCACCCTTTCGGTATCAAATGGAAGAAATATTCGCGGAAAACTGAGTTTAAGATCTGCTCCAACTTCTGAAATATCAAAAAAATGATCTTGTTCACTGCTGGCTGCTGCATCTGTAGAAGAGCCCACACTTCCTCGTCCTGAAATTTCCAGGTTTTCAGCGCCCCTGAAAACATTTCTTATTAAAAGCGATCCTCCAAAACCTATCCCAAATTCCTGAATATTACTTTGAGAGATCTCAAAATCAAATCCTACAGAATATTTCTGTTGAGGGGTAAGAAATATATTGGCAACCAAATCGGTGCGGGTGCTGTCTTCCGGGTCGGGGGTATAACGAATAGTGGGATATTTAAAATTTCTAAGGGAAGAAAGTCGGTTATAAGTTCGGGTGCGTGCTATATCACTGTAAATATTTCCTGGTCTTATAAAAACTGCATCAGTAATAGCTTTGGGCTTATAGCGTTGCTCATCAAAACTATAAATACTATAACCCTCATGATGAATACTGTCTGTTATTGGTTTGTTTCGGTTTGAATAGTTGTAATCTGTAAATACATTAACCTTGGTGACTTCGTGAATTTTAAAAGGAACGCTGGAAGTGGTGTCATCCTCGGTGGCACGGCTATTTTCTATAATTACCGCCGTATTTACCTTGTAATTAGTGCCAACGGTATCTGCTTCAAAACTGATAAACTCCTGGTCAAAATTATAAACTCCACTATTTCTGAAAAGCCGGGTAAGCCTGTCCCTTTCCTCATTATAATCGAGGGTTTTGTATCGTACGCCTTCTTTTATGTGGGATTCCTGAAAATTAGCTTCGTATAAGGAATCAATAACCGGGGAAGCAATCCTGGTGCTAATGGAATCAACGATATAAGGATTTTGAGTATTAACGTAGTATTCTACACTTGCCCGCTTCTTTTTCTTTTCTGAAGGAATTATTTTGTAATCGGTTTCAACGTTAAACCAGCCATGATTCCAATACCAGGAATTCAAACGTCTCACTGACTTTTCGGTTTCTTCTTTACTTACAATAACCGGAGCTTCTCCGGTATTTTTAATCCACTGATTGAAGTTTTTCCGTGAATGCAGAAATTTTTCAAACTGTTTATAAGAAAGGACATCAACAAGAAACTTTTGCCTTTTCGGGTTATCCAGGTATTTTGCAGTTAAGATCGAATCTATATTCGGTCGGGCCAGATTGTAAAAATGAAGGCGGATTGGAAATCTTAATAAACGCGTGTTAGGTTCCTGATATAGTTGATTATAGACACGACTATCACTAATTTTTTCCTCATTGAGAAAGACGGCGTTTTCTGTAAGTAAGGCCTGGTCACTCTCTACGCGTTTTACAGCGTTACAGGAAATTAATAAAGACAGGGTTAAGAAAAATAGTGATATTTTTGCGAGAAACCGATTCAAACAGTCGTTTTTAAGAATTCAAAAATACATTTTTTGTATGGTTAGTAAAAGCCAAATTAAGTTAATAAGAAGTCTGGCTCAAAAAAAGTATCGTCTTAAAAATGCGATGTTTATAGTGGAAGGCAAAAAAAGTATCGGGGAGTTTCTTTCTTCGCGGTTTCCTTTGGAAAAACTTTTTACAACCGAAGACTGTTTTGAGGCTCCCGTCTCCAAAACCGAATTAATCTCTGAAGCAGATCTAAAGAAAATAAGTCAGCTGAAAAGCCCTCAAACCGCATTGGGCATTTTTAAAATTAGTGAACAGCAATTATCCAACCCAACCGGACTCCTGGTCGCCCTTGATGGAGTAAGAGATCCCGGGAATCTGGGAACAATTATTCGATTGTGCGACTGGTTTGGAATTTCACAGTTAATCTGTTCCCCCGATACCGCCGATGTTTTTAATCCGAAAGTTGTACAGGCAAGTATGGGCTCGTTAACGCGGGTAGAAATTGTCTATCAGGATCTGGCTGAATTCATACAAAATTCAGATGATCTTCCGGTTTTCGGTGCTTTTATGGAAGGAGAGAATATTTATACTAAAAGCTTACCTGCCGAAGGAATTTTAGTGATGGGAAATGAAGCCAACGGAATTTCAGAGAAAATCCAGAAACTCGTGACTCAAAAAGTAGGAATCCCTCGTTTTGGAGATTCCAAACAAACAGAAAGCCTCAATGTAGCAACCGCAACTGCTATCCTTCTAAGTGAGTTTAAACGTAGATAGCCGGTCTATTGGAAGGTGAAATTCAGAAAAACTCCTCTGGTAGACATTTTTTCAATATTCCCGGTATACAAACTATTAGAAGTATTATCTCTGATTAATTCATCATTTATGGCAAAAACACCTCTCAGGGAGGGGGAAAACTTAAAATAATAGAGATAAAGATCTATTCCAAAACCAAGCTCATAATAATAGGAATTGGTAGTCATCCTGAATTGCCCTGCATAATTATCATCCGGGTTGTTTTCATTACTCGAGAGGTTGATGGAAGTTGAAACCCCTCCAACCACGAAAGGTTTGAAATTGTTATGCCTGTCAGTAGAAAATTTTATTAAAAGTGGAATATGAACATAAGTGGAATTGATTTCCCTATAAGTGTCTGGATCGGCTTTGGTGACCTGGAAGCCCCTGGTGTTAAAGCTTACTCCGGGTTCTAGTCTAAGATCGAGATTATTGGTTAGTCTAAGGTTTCCTACCAAGCCTACGTTGAAACCCATATTGGTTTCTACGATTCTATCCTTACCCGAAGTAGGGCTTGGGTCATACTCTTCATACTTGAATTTGAAATCATAGGCATTTAGCCCCAAAAAATATCCCCAGGACCATTGTTGCCGGTCGAAATTCTCATTGTTCATGATCTTTTCACCCGAAAATAACTGGGCGTGCGAATAAGAAAAAGACAGCATGAAAAAGGCTAGCAGAAAAAATCTCTTCATATCTTTATTTTGAACCCTTATAAATGGTTGCCACCCCAAAAGTTTGAGGCTGGTGTTCTACATTACTAAACCCTATTTTCTTTAAAATATTGTTGAAGTTTTCTCCATAAGGAAAAGAAGCAGCGCTTTCGCTTAGATAGGAATAGGCATCTTTATCTTTAGAGAAGGCTTTTCCAATTAGAGGGAGAATGTTTCCGGAGTAAAATTTATAGCCTTGTTTAAAAGGGAATTTCGTTGGAACAGAAGTTTCCAAAACAACAAAAATCCCTCCGGGTTTTAGAACTCTGTAAATTTCAGCAAGGCCTTTTTCAAGATTTTCAAAATTTCTAACTCCAAAAGCTACAGTAATAGCATCAAAGCTATTGTCTTCAAAAGGAAGAGCTTCAGAATCACCCTGGATCATCTCTATTCTTTCCTCCAGATTTTTTGCTGCAATTTTCTTTCTACCCACATTCAGCATACCTTCAGAAAGATCCAGACCAACAATTCTTTCAGCATTAATAGGAGTCATCTGGATAGCCAAATCTCCCGTGCCGGTTGCTATATCCAGAATACTGTCGGGATTTTGAGCGGCTACCAGAGCTATTACCTTTTTTCTCCATTTCACATCGGTTCCAAAAGAGATCACGCGGTTAAGACCGTCGTAATTTCCGGAGATGTTATCGAACATCTGTTCAACCTGTTTTTTCTTGTTGAGTTCTGAATCGCGATATGGAGTGATCTTTTTGCTCATGCAAATAATTTTTGCCAAAGATAAGTCTTATCGGGAAACTGCGTCTTACAGATTCTTAATTTGTTGAAGCTGTGAAGATTTTCCGATTGTGGAAAATAACGTACCTTTGCTTTTCCTTACAATTTCAAGCAGTTATATGAAGATAATTATCGCCGGAGCGGGAGAAGTAGGCTTTCATTTGGCAAAATTACTTTCCTTTGAATCCCAGGATATTACCTTAATAGATACTAACCGGGATAATTTGATTTATGCTGATACTCATCTTGATATTAGAACCATTAAAGGAGACGCGACTTCTATCGCGATTTTGAAAGAGGCCCAAGTAAAGCATGTTGATATGCTAATTGGGGTTACTTCCAGTGAGGCAACCAATATAACCGCTTGCGTTTTGGCAAAGCAACTAGGCGCCAAAAGAACCATAGCCCGAATTTCCAACACCGAATTTCTTCATAATAAAGAGGAGATAGGTTTTGCTAAACTGGGTATAGATGAACTAATTTCTCCCGAAGCCATCGCGGCAAGGGAGATCGAATTACTTCTGAATCAATCAGCTTTTAACGATAGTTACGAATTTGAAGGTGGCCTGCTCACCATGATTGGTCTTAGCTTATCCCGAAATGCGCCTTTTGTTGGAAAAACAGTAAAAGAAGCCGCAGGAGTTTTTCCTGAATTAAATTTTGTTCCAATCGCGATTCAGCGGCTTGGTACCCAATATACTCTTATTCCACGTGGAGATACTGAATTCAGAGAAGGTGATCAGGTTAATTTTATCACGCTGAAAAAAGGGGTGGAGAACCTTTACAAATTAACCGGAAAGGTAAAACAGGATATTAAAAATGTGATGATCCTGGGTGGGAGTAAGATCGGTAAGAAAACTGCCCGTGACCTCTGTAGTCATAATTTCAATGTCAAGCTGATTGAACAGAACAAAACCAAAGCCTACGACCTGGCCGATGAACTTCCGAAGGCGCTTGTTATCTACGGTGATGGACGCAATGTGGAATTACTGGAGGAAGAAAATATTCATGATATGGATGCTTTTATAGCGGTAACGGGAAATTCTGAAACCAATATCATGTCCTGCCTGGTAGCGAAATCCAAAATGGTGAAAAAGACCATCTCGCTGGTAGAAAACATGGATTATTACCAGTTAAGTCATTCCATAGGTATAGATACGCTTATCAATAAGAAACTCCTTGCAGCCAATAATATCTTTCGTTACATAAGAAAAGGAGAGGTAGTAGCGATGACCAAAATTAACAATATGAACGCCGAGTTGCTCGAGTTCATTGTTAAGCCCAGTTCCCAGGTTTGCGATAAAATAATTAAAAATCTCGATTTTCCGCGCTCAGCAATCATAGGTGGAATTATAAGAGATGGTAAGGGAGTTATCGCTTTGGGAGACTTTATGATCAAGGCCGGAGACCGGATTGTTGTTTGTTGTCTTCCACGCTCAATTAAAAAAGTTGAAAAACTCTTTTTATAATGCCAAGGCTTAATTACCAGATCATTTTTCACGTAATGGGACTGTTGCTTCTGTGCAACGGAGCCTTTATGTTATTGGCGGTTCTTATTAGCTGGTTCTACCAGGACGGCGTTACCCTAGAAATTTCCACTGCAGCTTTAATCACCTTATTTATCGGGATTCTCCTGATGTTTAGCACAAGGGGCCACCGAAAGGAAGTTAAAAAACGGGAGGGATATATCATTGTAACTTTCGGTTGGATTTTTATGGCACTTAGTGGAACGCTTCCTTATTTAATAAGTGAGTCAATTCCCCAGTTTCATAATGCCTTTTTCGAAACCATGTCCGGTTATACCACAACCGGCGCTTCTATTCTGAATGACATCGAATCTATTCCCGACGGAATTTTATTCTGGCGGAGTTTAACGCATTGGATTGGCGGGATGGGAATTATCGTTCTTGCCATCGCAATTCTTCCTCTTTTAGGAATAGGAGGGATGCAGCTTTTTGCTGCGGAAGCTCCCGGCCCTAATGCCGATAAGCTTAAACCCCGAATTACCGATACCGCCAAACGTCTTTGGTTGATCTATGTTTCTTATACCGTAGCCGAAACAATCCTGCTGAGAGTTGCCGGAATGAGTTTCTTTGATGCCATTAATCATTCCCTTAGTACGCTGTCTACGGGGGGATTTTCTACCAAAAACATCAGTGTAGCCTATTGGAACGACCAGCCGGTTATTCAGTATATAATTATTTTATTCATGATCCTGGCGGGTAGTAATTTCGTACTCAGTTATTTTAGTTTCAAAGGTCGAATACAGAAGGTTTTACATGATGACGAGTTTAAATGGTATATTCTTTTTATTGCGGTATTTACGGCATTAGCTTCAGTTTTAATATATTTTGAGGCTGATATTACGCTTTCTCAAATAGATCACCCCATGGTATGGGGAGAAGCTGAGAGCGCTTTTAGACATGCACTTTTCCAGGTGATTGCAATAATTACTACCACAGGTTTCGTTACTGCCGATTATACCATGTGGACTCCATTTTTAACCGTAGTCTTTTTCGGTTTGTTTTTCCTTGGGGGTTCAGCGGGATCTACAGCCGGGGGCGTGAAGGTTATGCGTCATATTATAATGATCAGAAATGGGATGACAGAATTTAAACGCAGCCTGCATCCAAATGCGATTTTACCGGTGCGCTTCAATGGAAAATCGGTTAGTCATGAAATCGTATTCAATATTCTTGGCTTTTTTATTCTTTACATGCTGGCCTTCATAATTGGTTCGGTAGTTTTTGGAGGGATGGGGCTGGATTTTGAAACTGCTATTGGAGGTGCGGCATCTTCCCTTGGAAATATTGGTCCTGCGTTCGGAGCCTTAGGGCCTGTTAATAACTATGATATACTTCCCGTCTTCGGAAAATACTGGAGCGCCTTCTTAATGCTGATAGGGCGACTGGAACTTTTTACCGTGCTGATAATTTTAACCCCTTACTTCTGGCGCAATCATTAAAAATAAAACCGGCCTGAAGTTCAAACCGGTTTTAATTTATTCTGAAAATTTTATTGAAAGTTTAAGCTTCAGCTAAAACCTTTTTGATGCGTTTTAAAGCTTCTTCTATCTGATCTTCGCTGGCGGCGTAAGAAATCCTGATACAATCTGGATTTCCAAAGGCATCACCGGTTACAGTAGCCACAAGGGCTTCCTCCAGTAAAAACAGCGAAAAATCGGTAGCGTTTTCGATCTTATGTCCTTTGATCGTTTTTCCGAAGAAATGAGAAATATTCGGGAACACATAAAATGCACCTTCCGGTTCCGGGGTTTTGAATCCTTCAATATCATTTAGAAGATCAATAATGAGTTTTCTTCTTTTCTTAAAGGTATCTACCATATAACTAATCTTGCTCACGGGAGCTTCCAGCGCAGTAATTACCGCACGTTGAGCAATACAGTTTGCGCCGCTGGTAATCTGGCCCTGCATTTTATTACAGGCACGGGCTATCCAGGCCGGGGCACCGATGTAACCAATTCTCCAACCCGTCATAGCGAAGGCTTTAGAAACTCCGTTAACGGTGATCACGCGATCATACATGTCTTCAAACTGAGCCATTGAAGCGTGGTCACCTACAAAATTTATGTGCTCGTATATTTCGTCACTAACAACAATTATATTAGGATGTTTCACTAAAACATCGGCAAGAGCTCTTAATTCTTCTTTGCTGTAAACCATCCCACTCGGATTACAAGGGGAGCTGTACCAAATCATTTTTGTTTTAGGAGTAATTGCTGCCTCAAGTTGTTCCGGGGTCATTTTAAAATTACTGTCTACGGTGGTGGGAACTTCCACGGGAACGCCTTCAGCAAGCTTAACGATTTCAGCATAACTAACCCAGTAAGGGCATGGTAAAATAACCTCATCACCGGGATTAAGAATCACCATTGCGGCATTGGCCAGAGATTGCTTTGCACCTGTGGAAACTACAATTTGCGATCTGTCGTAAGTAAGATTATTATCCCTTTTAAACTTATGGATAATCGCGTCCTTCAGTTCTACATAACCGTCTACCGGAGTATAGGTATTGTAGTTATCATTAATTGCCTGAATAGCCGCTTCTTTTATGAAATCGGGGGTGTTGAAATCAGGTTCTCCCAGGCTCAATCCAATAATATCTTTTCCTTCGGCCTTAAGTTCACGCGCTTTTGCAGCCATAGCCAAAGTTTGGGAGGTTGCCAGGTTATTAATCCTGTCAGAAAGTTGTTCTTGCATTTTTAAAAGCTTAAAATTAATTATACTGAAATTGCAGGTTTTGATCCCATTTCCTTAAGATGTTGGAAATGGGCAATAATTGCTGCGCGTGTGGTTTTGTATTCGTTGTAAGGAAGATTACACTCCATGGCGGTTTCCTTTACTATTTTGGAAATTTTCGAATAGTGAATATGACTTATGTTCGGAAAAATATGATGCTCCACCTGGTGGTTGAGTCCACCGGTAAACCAGTTCACTATTTTATTTTTTGTGGCAAAATTCACCGTGGTAAAAAGTTGGTGAATAGCCCAGGTGTTTTTCATGGTTCCGGTTTTATCCGGTAGAGGCATTTGTGTCTCTTTAACCACATGCGCCAGCTGAAAAACTATGCTTAAGATCAATCCCGCGGTATAATGCATTACGAAGAAACCGATTAGAATTTTCCACCAGGAGATAGAAAGAATAAGCATCGGAATCACAATCCAAATCGAAACATAGATGATTTTAGTTATCGCCACTATGCTCCATTGCGTTACCGGATTTGGCATTTTTCCGTAGGAAAGTTTTCTTTTCAGATAGCTTTTTGTTTGCTTAAAATCTGTGGTGAGAGCCCAGTTGAAGGTCAATAATCCATAGAGGAAAACTGAATAATAATGCTGAAATTTATGAAACCATCGCCACTCGGCATGTTCAGAAAAACGAATGATGCGGCCTGCATCAAGGTCTTCGTCGTGGCCGTGAATATTGGTGTAGGTGTGGTGTAGCACATTATGTTGTACCTGCCAGTTGTATACGTTTCCGGCCAGGACATAAATAGTGCCTCCCATAAATTTATTAACCCAATTTTTAGTTGAATATGAGCCGTGGTTTCCGTCGTGCATGATGTTCATACCCACACCGGCCATTCCAGCGCCCATAACTACAGTCAATAGTAGCATCCACCACTGGGAAATATCCAGGGTGAGAATTAAAAAATATGGAGTTAGGAACATGGAGAACATCACTAAAGCCTTCACATGAAGTTTCCAGTTTCCTGTTTTTTTTAAATTATTTTCTTTAAAGTAATCATTCACCCTTTTGTTTAGGATTCTGAAGAATTTTGCAGAATCTACCCGGGAAAATTTTATTTGATTTTGAACGTTTTCCATGTAATTTTTTGTAAACGGTAAAGGTAAAATTTTTATATAGTTAATCTATAATCGATGCCGTATTAATCTACGCTGCAATTTCAGCACCAAATTATGTATTTTTGTGGCAAATTTGAAAACTTTGGAATTAATAAAAAAATACTTCCCTAATTTAACCGAAGACCAGTTTTTAAAATTCGCAAAATTAGAGGAATTATACAAGGACTGGAACCTGAAAATTAATGTGGTTTCCAGAAAGGATATAGACGAGCTTTATTTGCGGCACGTTTTGCATTCGCTGGGTATTGCTAAAGTACAAAGCTTTAAACCCGGATCAAAAGTTCTTGATGTAGGTACCGGAGGAGGATTTCCCGGAATTCCGTTAGCGATTCTCTTTCCTGAGACTCATTTTCATCTCGTAGATTCCATCGGAAAAAAGATAAAAGTAGTTGAGGAAGTGGTGGCCGGACTTGAACTAAAAAATGTGGAGGTAACCAATGCCAGGGTGGAAGAAATTACCGGGGAATTTGATTTTATTGTTAGCCGGGCCGTGGCAGCGATGCCTACGTTTGTTCACTGGACAAAAGGAAAAATCGCCAAGAAAAGCAAGCACGAACTGAAAAACGGAATCCTATATCTTAAAGGAGGCGATCTCACTGATGAACTTCGGGAATTCCCCAAAGCCACCATTTATGAACTCCCCGATTATTTCGAGGAGGAGTTTTTTCTAACTAAAAAGGTGGTTCATCTCCCCTTGAAATACAAGAAATAAGCTACTGTTTTATGATAACCTGGGTTGCAATAACCCCTTTGTTTGTATATGCTCGTACCACATAAACAGCAGAGCTAAGGGGCTTGTCCAGTTCTAAGGTTATTAATTTTGCCGTTTCCACTTCGTCGAAATCGTGTACCTCCTGACCAGAAATACTGTAAATAACCAATTTATTTATTTCCAGCATTTCCGGATTCTTAATGTGTAATTCCCGGGAGTTGTAGGAGTATCCCATAGCGAGTTCCTGATCATCATTTTCTGTGGTCTCATCCTCCGGTTCCTCTCCGTTATAAAAAACAATCTCGTACTTATCGTTATAAGTTTCAGGGCTAAGTGTAGTTTTAAAATCAGATTCTCTTAAATCATGATAAGTATCTTCGGTTTTATCCAACAGATAAATATTCATGTGATCAGGAAGATTTTCCAGTTCACTGATTTTAATTCCGAACTCACTTTCCTCAGCAATTTTTAATCCAATTGGCAGGACCTGATCCAGATAAAAATGTGGTACTCCCTGCATCACAAATTCATTCTCATTAATCATCCAATACATGTCTTCTTCAGAATTATCAAGGAGTGGGGCATCATAACCAAGATCTACGCTATTAGTAGAATTCCGGTCTGCTGCTACCAGGATTTCCCGAAGATATCCCTTTGGAGAATTAAACTGAAGTCTGATTTTATACCGGGTATCTTTTTGCATTTTATTAGCCTGGGCCGAAGCAGCTTTTTGCTTTGAAGGACTTTCATGACTTAAGAAAAGACTTTGAGCTTCATTGGCTTCAGAAGCAAATACGCGGTAATCATTTCTGAATTTTATGGTTCCACCGGTAATATTGGCATTGGTTTCTGCATCTGAAGCTCCTGATGCAGTATTGATAAAAAATCCCTGTCCTACCGGAATATATGGTCCGGGTCTTTTGGTGGTTGTTTCGTTGGTTTCAAAATTAATACGTTCGTCATTGGCAATTGCTGGTACTCCACCCGCCAGATTATAGGCAGAATAACCACCGATATATTCTTCCAGGTAATGAGTTTGCCCCGAGTAATGATCCCAGTAATAAATGGTTCCGTTGAAAACATTTCCGCTAAGGGATGGATTACTGTTTTTAAGGTGCCCTTCAATAAATTTTATAGCATTTACCGCCGAAGGATAGGGGTTACCTATCAAATAATTCTGATTTGCCGTAATTCCCGACAATTCGATATCTCCGTTATTAGGGAAGCCTTTAAAAGTGTAATTCTGAAGTTTATTCTGTTTAACTGAAACCCAGTAGGTACCTTTCATGGTATAGCCTTCTCCCGGTTTTAGGAAGTATTGAGTATCTGTTGGGTCACTGCCAATTCTCTCCCACTGGCTGTATTGGTTTGCTTCTCTTTTTCTGAAAGCATTAATCCAGTAATTACTGATTTTGATTGGAGAACTTAAGGCCCCGTCGGCATGAGCATAGCGGTCACCAAAATTTATAATTTTATGAGTACCGGTGCCAGAGGTTGTTCCATCGAACATGACATCTGAGACTGTGTAAGTTGGCTTATTTAAAGGTAAAACCGGGGAGCTCCAGTAATTATAATTGAAGCTACTGGCGGTGCCCTGCTGATCGCGTTCAATATGGCCGCTGCCAACAACCTCACTGCCTTCCGATTGGATAAGCTGTGATTCTCCGTTGAGGTCCAGGATTCCGTCTAACTTTAAATAGCGGGTAATGAGGAGTCCGTTACCTGAGACATTATTCGCCCCCTGCATATCCAAGGTACCTCCCTCATCCAGAAGAGCGAGCAGGTCAATGCTCTTTGAGTTATTCGTACTGGCAGGATTATGAACCAGTTTATTGTTTAATCTCACAATATTCCAGGCGATAGTATCTCCTGTAATTCCCGGGCTGCTTGGCGGATCCCAAACAAGGGGTTCCTGCCAGGTGTTGGTGTCCCACCAATCTCCGGCTTTTGCAGCTACGTAGGGGAGGGGAGCGGTGTTATCCTGGTCAGTAACTATGTTTCTTAGGTGGCCGTCAAGTCCGTTTGGACTTTGATCTTTCGTAATTCCATCGGCAGCTTCAGTGGCAATTAGAGGGTAATATGCTGCGAGGTCGGTGTAATTTAAAGTGCCGGGTACAGCCATGGGCAAAGTAGTACCTTTCACAGGAGAGGTGCCAACCTCTAGCCGCTGATTCATTAAAAAGCGTAATTGATCCACGCTTAAAGCTTTTTTCCAGAGTCTTACTTCCTCTATCCAGCCGTGGAAATAATTAACAGGAACATCGGGATTATCGGCATCATGCATGGCGCCAATTAAGGCGGGAGCATTAACAGCAACCGGATTCGTGGCTGTGGCATTTCCAACTCTTATTCCGTCTACATATAAGCTGATATTTCCATTATTATAAATAGCAGCGATATGGTACCAGCGGTCTGTGTCAACTCTCTGGGAAGTAGAAACTGCTTTATTTCCCCATCTGAAGGTAGGGGCTCCACTGTTTATGATAAGGTCAAAACCGGAGCTAAGATTATTGCTATTTCTTTTACTGAAAATACTTCGGGCATTATTCACTGATTTTGGTTTTACCCAGGCTTCAATACTGAAGTTGTTTGTGGTAAATCCAAGATGATCTCCTATTACAATATGATCATCTACTCCGTCGAAATCGAGAGTGTTACATGCTTCAGAGAACGTAACCTCCATCTCGCTATAAGTTGAACAGCTTCCGTCCTGGTGAGCAATTGTCCATCTAAGGGTGTAAGTGCCTGCTCCTCCTTTGAATTCTGAATTAGGAATGGTTGGGTCTGTAATTTGACCTCCGGCCGCAGAATTTTCTTCAACAATAGTCCAATAACCTATTCCGGTTACAGGATTATTGGCTTCGAGGGTTGTTGTATTGAAACCGCATTCGTAAACCTGATTTTCTCCGGTTTCGGCTACGCTAAGCTGTTCCGGTTCAGTGATGGTAACTTCCTCTATAATCTGGCAGCCGTTGGCGTCAATGACAGTTACAGTATAGTTACCAGCAGACAGGCTATCGGCTTCCTGAGTAATTTGGTTTCTGGGATCATTCCAGAGGTATTCAAAATATTCATTACCATTTTCATCGATAAAAGGTGTTCCACCCTCAAGATTAATTATTTTAGCGCTACCGAATTCGCCAAAACACGGTGCATTAATTTCTACAATATCGCCCGTAAGCCCTTTTGTTGGTTGTTCAATAACTAATGGCGGTAAATTAACTGTAGTGCCTTTGCTATCTTTCACATAAATTTCAGAATAAGTTCCAGCGGGCAAATCAAAGAAACGGTTATTTGTTGTGTATTCTGCAGCAATATTACCATTTATGCTGTATTCGTAAGGCCTAACACCTCCGGAAGCATTTATGAAAATACTACCTGTTTCACCTGCGAAACAAAGAACATCTTCCTTTTCTACACTGGCAATAATAGGAGTGCTAACATCAACTTCATTGCTTAATCCAACACACATATTTTGTGGGTTTTCACCACATCCCCGATCACTATTATTGGTCCATCTAATATTTATTTGCTCTACACTAAATTCCTGACCACATTTCCAATCTACCATGGAATCATCTGTTGAATTGGGCTCTACCTTAAAAAGCCTGAAAAGCCCCTCAGGGATTATTGCATATTCAGGTTTATTTGAACCTTTTCCTCCCGGGGTGCCACTCAAAAGTTCAGAAAAACAACCGACCGCCCTTCTAGCATTGGTTTGTGTTCCGTCATTAATAGTGTATTCGATTTCTGCACTTAAGGAATATCCATTAGAACTTTTTTCTACATCAATCCATAAATATTTGTCGGCAGCTTCGCTGCAGTCCTGTTCGCTAATAGGATTACCATTCTCATCTCCAATAAAAAATCCCTCTTCCGCTAAGATGAAGTTATCTGTTGTTCCACAACTTTCAAAGCAAGCTCCCACGTATTGATAGAAAGTTAATTCGGTTTCAACATCGGCCTCATCTTTTACAGTCAAGGTTATGATTTTATCCCCCGGAGCATCATAGGTAACCTCCGTTCTTTCCGGACCAATAGCTGTTTGCGGAGTTGCGTCCTCACCAAAATGCCAGGAATATTCAAATTTATCGGCTGTTCCAAATCCCCCCACAACGGTACTTAAGTCTACTTCAAAACGGCTGGTTCTCAATTCATCTTCCGCAGTCAAGCATAGAGAAGTGGCTACAATATCAGCGTCTACGATATCGTAAATCTTAAATTCTTCAACAACCATACAATCATTACGATCATAAACGGTAAGGCTATAGTCTCCTGCAGAAAGGCCACTAACGTTTTGGGTAGTGTATAAAATCTCACTACTTCCATTTCTTCTCCACTCATAAGTATAAACAGCTGTTCCACCGGTTGGATTTGCGGTGGCAGAGGCAGTTGAAGTGCCGTATGCTGAGGTTCGACTTGCATCTATGGTGACTTCCAGGGGCTCTAAGGGTTCGTTGATTTCATAAGCTCCATTGAGAACAATGATACAATCGGTTGCAGCAGCATCCCGAATGAGAACCTCATAGCTTCCTGCACTTAACCCTTCTAAAGTTTCTAAAGATGAGATCCAGCTTGTACCATTTACACTGAATTCATAATCCCCACTCCCGCCGCTTAGATTAGTTAGCGAAATACTACCATCATTGCCGTCGTGACAATTTACATCGGTTTTGTTCAGGCTAGCCTGTAAGACATTAGGTTCGTCTACATTTACTGTAACCTGCAGTGGACAATCATTCGCGTCTTTTACGAAAATAGTATGAGTACCTGCCTCTACATTGTTGAAAATTCCCGTGGTATTCCATGTTGCATTGTCTATAGAATATTGAAAAGGAGCAGTTCCTCCCGAGACTGTACCGGCTGTAATACTACCATTATTTCCTCCAAAACAGGTGACTGGAGTGGAAGTGGGATTTGTAGTCATTTGTAGCTCGGCCGGTTCTTCAATAGTTATTACTTCGGTGATTTCACAATTTTTCTTATCTCGTATTTTTAAGGTGTAATCGCCCGCTGTTAAATTTTGAAAAATTTTTGTGCTACTGAAATTACCATCATTCAGCGCATATCGGTATTCTCCGTTTCCTCCCGTAACCGTTCCTGCCGTAATACTTCCGTTATTTTCTCCATTACAACTTACTGGCACTGTTGCGGCCGGCTGTATTTCCAGGGGGTCGGGTTGAGTTACTTCAACATTAACCGAAGTTTCGCAGCCTTTGCTGTCTTTTACATGAAGAATATAATCCTTTGCTGAAAGTCCTGAAAAGCTATTTGAACTTTGCCAGGTACCATTGTCCAGTCGGTATTCATATCCTGAATTTCCACCAGTGACGTTTCCTGCAGTAATGCTTCCATCACTTCCGCCGTGGCAACTTACCTGTTGTGGTGTAGCTGCTTGCATTTGAAGCGGATCGGGTTGAGTTACTTCAACATCAACTGAAGTTTCGCAGCCTTTTGCATCTTTAACCCAAATGGTATAAGTTCCCGCGGTTAATCCATTAAAGGAATTAGATGTTCCATAAGTTGCTGCATCTAGTTTATACTGGTACCCACTGTTTCCACCTGAAACAGCTCCAGCGGTGGCAGTTCCATCATTTCCTCCGTTACAGCTAACTGGAGTGGATGTTGGTGTTGCCATAGTAAGGGCGTCGGGTTGGGTAACAGTCACCTGTTGAGAAGTTTCGCAAGCTTTTGCATCTTTTACTGTAATGGTATAAGTTCCCGCGCTTAATCCATTAAAAGTATTTGATGTTCCATAAGACCCTGTATCTAATTTATACTGGTACCCACTGTTTCCACCTGAAACAGCTCCAGCGGTGGCAGTTCCATCATTTCCCCCGTTACAGCTAACGGGAGTGGAGGTTGGAGTTGCCATGGTAAGGGCATCAGGTTGAGTAACAGTTACCTGTTGAGAAGTTTCGCAGCCTTTGCTGTCTTTTACATTAAGAATATAATCCTTTGCTGAAAGTCCTGAAAAGCTATTTGAACTTTGCCATGTGCCATTGTCCAGTCGGTATTCATATCCTGAATTTCCACCGGTGACGTTTCCTGCAGTAATGCTTCCATCTGTCCCGGCATTACAGGATACCGCTAAAGTTTCAACAGAGTTTATTTTAAGTTCTGCCGGCTCACTTACAGTAAAGTTTTTACTTAGTGGGCCTTCATCATCCTCAACGGTTACTGTGTAGGTTCCCGCAACTAAGCCTGAAATATCTTCTGTGGTATTACTGTAATTATTTGGTCCGCTCCAGCTTACAGAATAATCCCCTACTACACCGGTTATCGAAATATCGATAGCTGCGTCAGCACCTCCATGACATTTAACATCAGTAGTACTGCCTGTGATGTTTATTGCATAGGTTTCCACATCTGAAGCCATCAGAAACGGAAAACCAAATATTAATAAACTGCAAACTAGCAGAAGGTTTTTCAACCGGGGAGTAATTTTACCCATAGGCATTCTTATAAAAGAAAGAGTAAAATTACACATAAAAAGTTAAGTCCTACAAATTTTTAATCACAAATTTAAGATTTAATGCCTTAAAAATCAGTTGAAAAGCATTTATTTTAAATTATGACATCTAATTTGTAGGAATTAACTTATAAAAATTATATTAATTACTTCATCAGAAATTTTATGTTTTTGACTCCTCCTGGAGTTAGGATCTTCACGATATAAACACTGGATCCAATAGGCCTGGTATTCAGGATTATCTCTTTTTGGTTGGGAATATTTTCAAAATCCTGGATACGTTTTCCTATCATATCAAAGATCATAACCTGATCTATAACAATCAAATCGGGGTTAAGAATGATTAATTCCCTGGTTTCGTGGTGGTACCTGATTTCAATATTGCTAACTTCAGCATCCGGATCCGGTTCCTCGGGGATAATTGCATCGGGTTCTTTATGAAATACGATCTCAAAACGATCTAAGATCTCTCCGGGTTCGGAAGTTCCCTTATATTCTGCTTTTCTTAAATCGTGAATACTGTCATTTAAATGATCTTTCAAATACAAAGGTTTATCAGCCGGCCAGTTTTCCAGGGTGTCGATTTTGAAAGTAAACTCCGAATCGCCTTTAATCCTAACTCCCAGCGGTAAAACCCGCTCTTTATTAAAATCAGGAACGGCCTGAATTACGTATTTCTCTTCATCTATCATCCAGAACATATCTTCCACGCTATTATCCCTTAAAAGCGCGTCATAGCCCCAGTCAAAACCGTTAGTGGTGGTAGAAATTGCCGCGGCCAAAATCTGTCTGTGATATCCTGTAGGAGACCTGAAATTCAACCTGATACGAGGTGGCTCGTCATCTGAATTTTTCGTTGTTTTTTCCCGGTTTTCATGACTCAGGAATATGGAAGTGCTTCCTGTTTCTCTTTCATATACCCGTTGGCTGTTTCTAAATTTCACATTGCCGCCAGAGAATCCAGTGGTATTTATCATAAAGCCCTGGCTTACCGGAATAAATTGTCCGGGTTTTTTAGTGCTGGTTTGATCATTTGCATTAATTCTTTCATCATTGGAAATAGCATTTACCCCGGTTGTGGAAGTTCTATTTAAATAAGCATAACCCCCAATATATTCTGCCAGTATGTGATCAACTTCTACAAAATGATCCCAGAAGTAGATGGTACCATCAAAAACACCAGGATTGTCATCGATAAACTGATGTCCATCTATTGCAGAAGGATATGGATTTCCGATGAGATAATTTTGATTTGTTGCAATGGGTAATTCCCAATCTCCGTTATGAGGTTTTCCTCTAAAAGTATAGTTTTGTTCCTCATTTATGCCCGCACCGCCTGTGGTGCCTTTCATAGTATAGCCTTCGCCGGTTTTTAATAATCCGTTGGCTCTCACGTGATCCCATTGGGCGTAAACATTCGCGGTACCGGGGTTGAACCCCCAGATCCAGTATGTGCTAATGGTTATTGGGCTGGTTATAGCGCCATCAGCTGCCGCATATTTACCCTGAAAGTTAATAGTTTGGGGAGTAGTCGAATCTGTTCCATCCCACAGCACGTCTCTTACAGTATAACCGGAATTATTTGGAGCTCCCTGGATGCTCACCGGGGATGACCAGTAATTATAAACAAAGCTGTTCATTTTTCCTTGTTGGTCGCGTTCCAGCCAGCCGGCACTTTCTTCTGCTAAGATGCTTCCAGAGTCTTGTAGTAATTGTGATTCGCCCATCAGATCCATATTTCCATCTAACAACAGATAGTGAGTGACCCTCATCATTTGTCCGCTATTTTTTTCATCCATGCTACTGGCGGGATTTGCCATCGTAATTAATTTCTCTACCGTCTCAGATTTTAATCCGAGTACGGTGATGTCCTTGGCATCAGAAGTGATATTATCGAAGGTTCTAACAATATTCCACTCTATAGGGGCACCGCTTATCCCCGTGGAGTTAGGAATTTCCCAAACCTCAGGTCTTAACCAGGTAGCTATATCAGTCCAGGCACCATCTTGTTTAGAAAGATAGGGCAGAGGAGCGGTGTTTTGTTGGTGCGTAGTCATATTATGCAGCCTTCCGGGAACCTTATTGTTTGCCAAATCGGGGGTTTCCCCGTTTTGAGGCATAAGGGCAGGATCGTAAGTAATCGGGCCACCAGGTAGGAGAGGATCGGGCTCTGCTGAAATAAGTCGGTAATAACCTGCAAGATCAGCATAAGTTAATCCACCCGGCACCGGCATAGGAATTTCTACGCCCATATTCCCGGCATCCTGAAGATGTTGGTTCATCATAAACCGAATCTGATCTTCGGTAAGGTCTTTTTTCCAAATCCTTACTTCCTCGATCCAACCTGAGAAATAATTTTCAGGTTCATTATTTGCAGCATTCCAACTTGCCCCGATAAGTGATCGCGCACCACCATTTCCTGTGTTTGCCTGACCCATATTTATTCCGTCAATAAATAAATCACCTCCAGAAACCGCAATATGATACCATCTTTTGTTAGGAGTTACTCCAACAGGAAGGTCGCTCATATTTATCTCCATATTTGGTAAGGAGATTATTGTTCCAGCATCAGCTTCGGGATAAATCCATGCTTCAATGCTGCTAGTGCCAGCATAAGAGCCCAGACCTAAATCCACATAATCATCAATCCCATCAAAATCCAGGGTGGTACAGGCGAGAATTGGTAGATCTACAGGGTTATGAATTGGTGGACACCCGGTATTTTCAATCACATCACCATTTTCATCTTCAATTGTTGGAGTTAATTCCCAGGTAATGCTGTAGTCCCCAAAGTTTTCAGCTTCAAAGATCACATTAGGATTATTGACAGGAAGTAATTCACTTTCCGGATCCTGATTAGTTAAAATATATTCTTCAGGACCGACAATAACCCAGGCACCTATATAGCCATCTATGGTTGGATAGTCCGTAACCGGGATCTCGCCCTGGAAAGCACCGGTTGCAGTGGCATTCAATTCAGCGGTATAATTTCCGCAGGGGCCGGTTATGGTCTCCACATCAGTAGTGTATTGGTCAAAGACAAAAACCCGGATTGTCTCTGAATTATCTATACTCTCGCAAGCATTTCCATTACTATCCAGTAAAATGGCTGTTTTAACCTCAAAGTCATTCCAACCGATTTTCCGAGGTTCAAATGTGACTACCTTTTCATTATCCTGACCTATTTGCTCCAGGACATTACTAGGATCTTCAATATCTTCATCATAGAACCATTGAAGCAAAATATCCTGAGGTCCTTCCGGTACTTTTATATTATCTACTGCCCATACATCCCCATCATTTACTCCATCAAAATTAAAGCGCAGTCTTAAATTTGGTTGACCTAAATAATCTCCCAGGTCGATTACCATTTTATTTCTGGGACGGGTTTGTGGGGTGCCATCCCCAAAATTATCATAGTTGCCACTTGTGCCTATATCTGTAACACCGTCGCCGGTTATTTGAAGCAAAATATCTTCTTCTTTATAGGTATTACCGCCATCTTTTGAAATTTCAACAGTAATTGTAGCCCCTTCAGTTAAATTATAACCCTGGTCAAAGGTTAGTATTGCTACATCCATTCCGGTAAGCGAGAATGCAGGAGGTTCAAAATAAGAATCGTTATCTCCTGTTACAAGACCAAATCCTTTATTTCCGGCATTATCCGAATAGGTACGCCAGTTAACCATCGTTCCCTGAGTTGGGTCATATATATCTGCGGTGTAAACTTTTTCATTAGCAGGATTATTTCCGTGAGGGTTCATTCTAAGCCAGTGATCTGCTCTTCCGTTATTTGCAGCCGAATCGAAATCATTGGTGCTACCGTCCGGGTTAGTGAAACTCCAGCCTTGATTTTTAATACCTGCATTGTCGAAGGCTCCTCCATCAAATTTTCCGAATTCTTCGCCATAGCCTGTTTCTGAACTAAGCTGAATTTCACTGCCATAACACAGAACTTCAGGTTTAACTTCTACCGGAGAGGGTTTAATATTAGAAGGAATAACACTCACTATAGCCGTGGCAGAAAACACCCCGTTTTCACATGCCCCATTACTTATTTTAGCCCTAAAAACTGTGGATAGGTTATTAACATAAGTCTCAACATCAGTCCCCTCCAGCTTATTGGTTGTGTTATTTATGGGTATCCATTGTGTGCTGCCTGAATTTCGGTATTCCCAGCCTGTAATCTCGCCGGTATAACCCGATAAAATAAGATCTTCGGCATACCCCGAAACAGCGTTTTCACAGGTCATAAAAATACGTCCTGAGGAAAATTTCAATTCACCTCCTATAGGTAGTGCATCTATTTTGATATTAAATGTTTCTTCAGCATTTATACATGCACCTTCTCCTTCAATGATGTATGTAATTGTGTGATTTCCAACAATGCTGGCATCATTAATCGTCCAGTTAATCTCCCCGGTTTCTGAATCCAGACGATTTCCTAAAGTTGTGCTGCTAAAAGTACCTCCGGGTTGATAGCCCTCTTTAACCGTTGCTGAAGTTTGGGAAATACAGTAATCGGTTTGAGCATATTCAAAGACCGCCTTTGGTTGCTTCGAAATGTTTATAGTGACCTCATGCGAAACTTCAGGGCATGAGTCTTCGTTTTCATCCTTTAAGTCAACGGTGTTGGTAATAGTAAATGAACCGGCATCACTATTCGCAAGGTCGATTTCCCCTGTTCCGGAATCTAAAATTAAATTAGCTTCAGGTGGAGTAGCGATATAAGTAAATTCACCAATTACTCCAGTTACTCCGTTTTGGGTTAAAACCGGAGAAATAGTTGTGGGAATTTCCGGGTCGGAACAATATTCAGTAGCATCATAAATGAAATCAGGAATAGGTTTGTCATTGATCGTTATTGTGAATTCTGCATTTACAGGTTGACATCCGTCTTCATTTACACCTGTGTAATCAACAATGCGGGTGATTACGTAGGATCCGGCTGTACTGTTACTGAGGTCGATGGCACCGGTTGCAGGATCAAGATTCAAACCTGGTTGATCAGCAGTAAAAGTTTGAGCCCCTGAATGATCTTCTGTAAGGGAGAGAACGGGATTAGTATTCAAACTTGCATCCCGGGTATCCTTGCAATAAACTTCGGCATCGTAGGCAAAATCGGCTATCGGGTTTTCGCCAATAGTAACGGTAAATTCTTTCGTTGCTTCAACACAACCAGCTTCCTCGGAGTCCGCCGTAAAAGTATAGGTGATAATATAATCTCCCGGGCTTGTACCGTTTGGGGTGAATTCTCCTGTAGAACTGTTTATACTAAGAGCACTATTGTTTACTGAAAATTCTCCTGTGCCAGTGCTAAGTAAATCTTTGGCTGTATGCGGTATATAGGCTGTCAAATCTGTTTCACAAAATTCACCGGATGTTGCTGAATTATCGGTAGCTATATAACTGAATTCAGTAATTACAGGTTGAGGAATTATGGTAATTTCTTTGGTTGCGACGGCATCTGCACATATTTGATCTTCACCAACTTCCAAGATAGCTGTTAAGGTGAATTCAATGATTTTGCCAACATCATCGGAATGAGGCTCGTAAGTTGCTCCGGCCAAATCAGTGGGATTTGAAATTTCTCCCAGTCCATTAGTAGTCCATACGAGAGAGGTGTGATTGGATGCAGAGGCATCTTCTCCAAGTGCTATAGAAGTTTCAGTACTGCAAACTTCAAGGTCTGGCCCCGCGTTAACAACAGGAGGTTCATATACAGAAAGTACCGCCGCGCCTGAAGTAATCGTTGAACAGGAATAACCGGCCGGGCCTTCAATAAACACACTATATTGAGCTGCATCCTCTAAGCTAATATTCGAAAGTGTTAAAAAGTCTTCGGTTGCTCCGGAAATTTCCACTCCGTCCTTTAACCATTGATAGCTCACTTCGCCACCCGTTGCCGTAGCTGAAATAGTGAATTCCACCGTATCTCCTAAACATACCACCTCATCTTCAGGAGGCGTGTTAATTACTATATTTTCGTCTACAGTTAAAGTTACCAGATCTGAAGTTACTTCCGAACAAGGTCCGGCGCCTGAAACAATAACGTAGTAGGTGCCTCCATTCGTTGAAGTTGCGGGAGATATATCAAAAATTTCAGAATTAGCCCCCGTTACTTCAGTTCCGTCTTCATTGTACCATTGGTAGGAAAGATTATCTCCGATCGCCGAAACCTCAAAAGAAACATTCTCCCCAGAACAGGTTCCGAGGTCAAAGGGCTGGGAGGTTATACTTACTTGTTCAAATATCTCGACCTCCACAGAAGTAGTTACAGCTTCACAAGCTTCTGCGGTGGGAATTGTATAGGTGACCGTGTGGACTCCCGGGGTACTTTCTGATGGAATAATATTTCCATTGGTGTCAATTTCCAGTCCGGTTGAACCACTAAAGCTACCGGAATCATATTCTCCTACTGTATCGGCAAAAATTGCTGCCTGGGGGCTGCTGTCTGAATTACAAAATGGTGCATTTTCATAGCTGATTGTTGC
>DATISX010000106.1:0-3567 GCA_035468275.1 Salegentibacter sp. | reverse complement strand
TTCTGTTATGCTTATGCCGGGTATCATGGTCCTTAATTTTTTAATTCAATTAAACAGCAACCTCGTTTTCCAGAAGTTCTTCCTTCTTTTCAACCGGTTTTTCTTCTTTTACAAATGGCTTTTCTTTTGCCTGATCATCGGTTCCGTCTTCTCCCTTAGCAATTATTATCGCTCCAATCATTACTGCAAGTAGAAGTATACTAATTACCTCAAAAGGCAGAATAAACCCACCTGCTTCGGTGCTTAACAGGGCAAAGCCTATATCTGCAGTGGTAGTGGTTACGGCAGTAGTAGTTTCTACAAATGGATGTGAATAAATGGTGGTCAGAAAAACACCTAGCCCAATTAAACAGACTAATGCCGTGATGATGCGTTTAGATTTTTTAGCGACTTCAAGCTCCATATCGATATGGTGCACCAGCAATACCGAAAAAATGATCAATACAATGATCCCTCCGGCATAAACGGTAAGTTGGATGGCAGCGAGGAAGTTATAATCTGCCATAAAATAAATTCCTGCTATACCTATTAAAACAAAAAGCAGATAGACCACAGAGCGGAGCATTTTCCGGCTGCTAACCGATGCTATGGCAAAAACTATCATGATTAAAGCTAAAACATAAAAAATATACTTCTCCATATCTTTATTCTTCTACTCCGGCTCTTACTTTTGAACCGGGCCTGTTTAAAACTTTGGTGAGCTGACTCCTGTCTGAAACTGCATTTTCAAAATTTTGCGCCCATTTTATTGCATCTGAAGGGCAGGCATCAACACATAAGCCGCATTGAGTGCACATTCCCAGGTGATAGATGTGCTTGTCTATCAATTTTTTCTTTTTCCCGGTTTCAGGATCTACCTGGCGGTCCCAGATTATTTCTATACTCCCGTTAGGACAGGCGATCTCACATTTCTGGCATCCGGTACAGCTGTGTTCATTATTTTCATCGTGAGGCATTACCACTTCCCCGCGAAATCGCTCAAACATTTTCAGGGTATCACGATTGTCCGGATATTGTTGGGTGATAGCTCCTTTCCTTGAGTGCAGGAAATACTTTCCTGTAACGCCCATGCCGGTTAGCAGGGTGCGAATTCCGTGGTATATGTCTGAAAAATAACTCATAATTTCTAAAATTGAATTGTGAAATTAAGCCACACTATTATTGCCATCAAGACGATGTTAAATAGGTTAATAGGCAACAGGTATTTCCATTCAAGAGTGAGCAGTTGGTCAACTCTAAGCCTTGGGAAAGTCCACCGGAACCACATCATCAGGAACACCAGAACAAATGTTTTGAGGAGGAACCAGAAAACTCCCAGCCACGGAATGGATTCTGTTATTCCGAAGGGCGATAACCAGCCCCCGAAGAAAACGGTGGCTCCAATAGCTGCGATGATGAACATATTGATGAATTCAGCTAAAAAGAAATAAGCGAATTTCATCCCCGAATATTCGGTATGGAATCCTGCTCCCAGTTCAGATTCGGCTTCTACCATATCAAAAGGTGCCCGGTTTGTTTCTGCAGTTCCCGAGATCATATAGATCATAAAAGCTATAACTGCCGGGATATGGCCCTGTACGATGAGCCAGCCGCCTTTCTGCACCTCAATTATTTCTGAAAGTTGCAGGCTACCGGTAAGCAGGATCATGGTAAGCAAAGAAAGCCCTACTGAAAGCTCATAGCTAATGGTCTGGACTCCGCTCCGCATGGCTCCGATTAATGCAAATTTGTTGTTACTGCTCCATCCTCCTAATAAAACCCCTATAACTCCAATAGAAGAGATAGCGATCAAAAAGAAAATCCCGATGTTTATATCAAAAGCCTGAATATTTTGGGAAAAAGGAAAAACAGCCAAAGCCATCAGCGAGGAAATGATAAGGAAATAAGGTGCTAAATTGTACAGGAATTTATCAGCTTTATCTGTGCCGGTAAGCTCCTTGGATAATAATTTAAGTGCATCAGCAATGGTCTGGAACATTCCGAAGAAGCCAACCCTGTTTGGGCCAATCCTTAGCTGGAACCAGGCGGCTACCTTTCTTTCCATTAAAACCAGAAATAATCCTAACACCGCAAAAAGCGTCAGGTAGGCCAGTGCGATCATTATCATTTCAGTAATACCGGTTAATGCCACAGGAAACAGGCCTGTTAGCCAGCTGTGAATATTGTTTGTTATGATAAGGGAACTATACATTGTTTCAGTTTTAACGATCAATATCAGGTACAACAATATCTATGGTGGCCATTGTGGCAACCAGATCTCCAATTTTTCCGCCTACGGTGATATGATTTAACAGGGAAAGATTGGAAAGTCCGGGAGAACGGAATTTCATCCTGTGCGGATTCTTTCCACCGGTACTTATGATATAAACTCCCAGTTCACCTCTTGCAGTTTCCACTTTTTGATAGTATTCTCCCTTCGGAAGCTTGATCACCGCGTTGGTAGCTACCTTGAAGTCTCCTTCAGGAATATTATCTATAAGTTGTTCAATAATGGAAATAGACTCCCACATTTCCTGAATTCTTACCAGGTACCTGGCATAAGAATCGCCTTCGGTACGAAGGACTTCGTTGAAAGTAACTTTATCCAGTGCGCTGTATGGGTGATATTTTCTTACATCGCAGGAATAACCCGATCCTCTGGCCACAGGGCCGGAAGCTCCAAAAGCTATAGCATCCTCTTTGCTTAGCACGCCTACCCCTTTGGTTCTTTTCTGAAAAATGATGTTTCCGGTTAAGAGCTTGTCATATTCCGGTAGTTTGGTTTTGAAGTGAGCTATGAATTCTTTTACCCTTTTCACAAAATTGGGATGAATGTCATGCATCAAACCTCCAGGAATATTATAATTCATGGTTAGCCTGGCGCCACAGGTTTCTTCAAAAATATCATTGACCATTTCCCGGTCCCGGAATCCGTAGAAATAGGAGGTAAGCGCTCCTACATCCATTCCCATTACACCCCACCAAAGTGTATGTGAAGATATTCGGGTAAGTTCACCCAGAATTGTCCTTATCACTTTTACCCGTTCCGGAATCTCGAGCTCCAGCGCATTTTCAACGGCAAGACAAACGGCTTCATTATTAATGTGGGAAGATAGATAATCCATCCTGTCTGTAAGATGAACGATTTGTTGGTAGCTGTCGCTTTCACACATTTTTTCTATGGAACGATGAATATAACCAAGGTCGGGTTCCACCTTCTTTATAATTTCCCCGTCTATGGTGAGCAGAAGCCGCAAAACCCCGTGGGTTGCAGGGTGCTGAGGCCCCATATTGATGAAGTATTCCTCAGATTTAAAGTTGTTATTTAGCGTATCAGTTTCCATAATTCATTATTTAACAACCATATTTACTTCATCTACATAATCTTTTCTAAGCGGAAAACCTTCCCAGTCTTCCGGCATAAACAGGCGTTTTAAATTGGGATGCCCTTTGAATTTTATTCCGAAGAGATCAAAAACTTCTCGTTCGTGAAAGTTGGCAGTTGGCCATATATCCTGAACTGAATCAAACCACGGATTTTCCCTATCTGAAGTTTGTATTTTCACCACCAGGATATGTCGGTGCGTG
>DATISX010000105.1:0-3546 GCA_035468275.1 Salegentibacter sp. | reverse complement strand
ATGAAGCAAATTATATAATCCAAAAAATGTTCGGTTGATGTAGAGGAAATGTTTACTTCCTCTGTTGCCGTTCATCTTTCTCAATTCTGTATCCTTGCTGTATTTCTCACTAAGATCGGTGATGGAACTCCAGAATGATTCATCGGCAAAATCAAAAGTTTCTGCATGAAACGGACTGGTAAAAAGGTTCAGCATTTGGTAGAATAATTCTGAAAAATATTCAATTTCCCTTGGCGAATCATCTTTCCGCAGTATTTCCAGTTCAAACAGCTTTGAATTAAAAAATTCAGGATCGTTAATATTTTCTTTTTTTGCAAGTTCAAAGTATGGCACATAAAATTCTTCGGGCACCTGTTTGATACAACCAAAATCGATGGCTATAAGATTGGTGTCCTTATCAATAAGGAAATTCCCGGGATGAGGATCTGCATGAACGGCTTTTAAACCATGCATCTGGTACATATAAAAATCCCATAGGGCCTGCCCTACTTTATTAGCCTTCTCCTGATCTTTATTCGATTTTGCCCATTCGCTAAGATGAATTCCATGCATCCAGTCCATCGTAATAATTCGTTCGCTGGATAATTCCTCATAGTAACGGGGGAATTTAAGATTTGGAATGTGCGCACAAGCTTCGGAAATCTCTTTGCTTTGCTGAACCTCGAGCAAATAATCGGTTTCCTCGAGAAGTTTTCCTTCTACCTCTTTAAAGTATTTTTCTGAATCCTTCCCCTGAAGATTGAACATCCTGGTCGCGATGGGCTTAACCATCGCGAGATCAGAACTAATACTTTCAGCCACGCCCGGATATTGAATTTTCACAGCAAGTTCTTTCCCATCTTTTTCGGCGCGGTGTACCTGGCCAATACTGGCGGCATTCACGCTTTGGCTGGCAAAAGTATCATAGAGTTCTTCAGGATATTTTCCATTGTATTTTTTAAAAGTTTTTCTCACCAAAGGCGCCGAAAGCGGTGGCACACTAAACTGAGCCAAGCTGAATTTCTCGACATAGGCACCCGGCAGCAAACTCTTTTCCATAGAAAGCATTTGGGCTACCTTTAGCGCACTGCCTTTAAGACTTTTAAGTCCGTCGTAGATATCACTGGCATTGCTTTCATCCAATTCATCCCGGGTCAGGTCTGAGTTAAAGGCCTTTTTTCCGTAATATTTCAGGTAATTTCCGCCGACTTTCACCCCGGTTTGAACCATTTTTGAGGTTCTCCCCAGTTTGCCGGTAGGAATTTTATCTATTGTCTTCATCTAGGCCATTTTTTCTTTCCAAAGGAATTTCCCAAAATCGATAACTCTTTCTAAAGGTGTATTATCAAACACATCAAAAACGGTATTCACCGATTTTTCAATGGCCACATCGGTACTTTCGAATTTAGCCGAGTTATCGTCCATCCAGAAATTCAATAAAAACATCAATTGAATCCAGGCGGCTTCAGAAAAAATAGCTTCCGATTGTTTTAAGACCTTTAAGTTTTTTGTTTCGTTTTCTTCTTTGATTATTTCCTGCGCGAAGTTCTTCACCCGCTTTCTAAGTCCTTTAAGTTGCTCCAGGTTTTTAAGCTTACTCTCATACTGTTTTAAACTCAATAGCACGTAACTTCTATTGGCCGAAAGCATTTCAAAAAAAGTGTAATAAAAGCTAAGCATCTTCTCTCTATTGGTGAATTCAGAAAATTCAGGGCTGGCTTTTAGCACCTTATCGGTATGATCGAAGAACTGCTCCCAGATACCTTTTTGCAGACTTTCAAAACTTCCGAAGAAATTATAAAATTCATCTTCCTTAAGTTTATTCTCTTTACAGAACTTGTAGACGCTTCGGGGCGATTTTTCATTCTCCAGAACATAATCCATATAAAGCGCGATAAGCTTTTCACGGTTCAAACTCTTGTTTGTATTGGTATTTTTATTTGGTGTACTCATAGCATTATTTCTTTTTCAAAGATAACTCCTGTTTAACTTTACAATTATAAAATTAAACAAAATGTTTGTTAAATATTTAGCAGGGGGTTTTCTAGCAGTTCATTAGACGAAAAATTCCGGTTTAAATTACAATGCGCTGTCAGTTTGGCAGCGAACGCTATGTGGTATTTTTTTTGACTAGTGAAGACCAAACGAGACTAATTTAAATTTTAAGCATATATGGCAACCGGAAACATTAATGTATCTGTTGAGAATATTTTTCCACTGATAAAGAAATTCCTTTACAGCGACCACGAGATCTTTCTGCGTGAACTTATTTCCAACGCGACTGACGCAACACTGAAACTCAAACACCTCACCGATATTGGTGAAGCCGGAGGAGTTGAATACGGTAACCCGAAGATCGAGGTGAAAATCGATAAGGAAAACAATACCCTGCATGTTATAGACCAGGGAATTGGGATGACAAAAGAGGAAGTTGAAAAGTATATAAACGAGGTGGCCTTCTCGGGAGCTGAAGAATTCCTTGAAAAATATAAGGATTCTGCTAAAGACAGCGGAATTATCGGACATTTTGGATTAGGTTTCTACTCTGCCTTTATGGTCGCTAATAAAGTGGAAATCCTCACTAAATCTTATAAAGATGAACCTGCTGCTCACTGGGTTTGTAAAGGCACTACCGAGTTTACTCTGGAAGAAGCCGATAAAAAAGAGCGCGGTACAGAGATCATCCTTCATATCAATGATGAAGACAAAGAGTTTTTAGAAGAAAACCGAATTGGGGAGTTACTTACCAAGTATAACAAATTTATGCCAATCCCGATTAAATTTGGGACCAGGGAAGAAAGCTTACCTCTTCCTGAAGATGCGCCGAAAGACGCAAAACCTGAAACCAAAACTGTTGATGATATCATCAACAACCCAAACCCGGCATGGACAAAGCAGCCTACTGAGCTGGAAGACAAAGATTATAAAGAGTTCTATCGCGAGCTTTATCCTATGCAGTTCGAGGAACCTCTTTTCCATATTCACCTCAACGTAGATTATCCTTTTAATCTTACAGGAATTCTATACTTCCCGAAATTAACCGGGAATATGGATATTCAGCGAGACAGGATTCAGTTGTATCAAAACCAGGTTTTTGTTACTGATAATGTAGAAGGAATCGTCCCTGAATTTTTAACCATGCTTCGCGGGGTGATCGACTCTCCGGATATTCCGCTAAACGTTTCCCGTTCTTATTTGCAGGCGGATAGCAATGTGAAGAAGATTGCGAGTTATATCTCCAGAAAAGTTGCCGATAAGTTGAAATCGCTTTTCAACAATAATCGTGAGGATTTTGAAAAGAAATGGAACGATATAAAGATCGTGATAGAGTACGGAATGCTTTCTGAAGATAAATTCTTCAAAAAAGCTCAGGATTTCACCCTTTATCCTACCGTAGATAATAAGTATTATACTTATGCTGAGTTAGAGGAAAAAATCAAGGAAAACCAAACCGATAAAGACGGAAATATGGTAATCCTTTACGCTTCCAACCAGGATGCGCAGCACAGTTATATCGAAGCTGCTAAGGCAAAAGGTTACGAGGTTATATTGTTGGATTCCCCAATA
>DATISX010000104.1:0-10437 GCA_035468275.1 Salegentibacter sp. | reverse complement strand
AAACTCAATACCCCCATAAAACACCGGATGCTTTTGTGCCTGTAGTTGAGAAATTCAAAGAAATAAAAGAAAGCAGGCAGTTAGTTTGAAAATGAGCATTAATTTTCTTCCTTTAAAATACAAAGCATTAATATTTAATTAAGGTAATTTTATTTACCTAGCAACCATCCTAACCTAAAACCGAGAATTGGCGAAAAACCTGAATCTCCTAAATTATTAAAAGCATAACCAGCTCCTAAATGTAAACCTAATTTAAAACCGCTGCCATAATATCTTTGCAGACCCCAAACCGGGCCTACTGATCCAAAAAAGTCTGCATTATAGGCCAGATTTCCAAAAATAGGTTTACCGCTTTGTCCCCCTGCATGTAATGCAAGGTAATTTCCTGTATTATTATCTATTGATTTCCCCTTTTCCAGTCTTTTATCAAGGTTATAAAACCACCGATACTGGCCCGTTAAACCAGGAAAGATCCCGTAGCCTTCTCCAAACATACTGCTTCTATAGGCAAAGCCAAAACCTAATGCCATATCGAGAGTGGTTGCTTCACTAAGGGAGGCTTCATATTCAAAACCGGGAAGCAGAAAATTTATAGAAAAAAGAGATTTTTTAGAAACAGTAGCATCTTGCGCCTGAATATTTAAAGAGAAAAGAGCGAAAGCGACCAGTAAAAATTTTTTCATAATAGAATTTTCCTACAAAAATAGATTTTCTGATAAAAAGGCAATGAAAAAGCCCAAAACATTAAATGTTTTGGGCTTCCATAATTTAATTTTTTGAAAATATCCTAAGCTTTCCCTGTTTTTATCCGTTCGATAAACTCATCGAATAAATACGCAGAATCATGAGGCCCGGGACTTGCTTCAGGGTGATACTGAACTGAGAAGCAATTCTTGTTTTTCATCGCTATTCCGCCAACCGTATCGTCATTGATGCAAATATGGGTTATTTCAACATCAGGATGAGCTTCGGTTTCTGCTCTATCAACTGAGAAACCATGGTTTTGAGAAGTAATCTCTCCTTTTTTGGTTTTAAGATTTAAAACCGGGTGATTAATTCCGCGGTGGCCGTGATGCATTTTATAGGTTTTAATACCATTTGCGATGGCGATTACCTGGTGACCAAGACAAATTCCGAAGAGAGGGTGATCTTGTTCAAGTATCTTTTTGGTTAAATCTATAGCATCTTTCAATGGTTGTGGATCTCCGGGTCCATTGGAAAGGAAATAGCCATCAGGATTCCATTCCTTCATATCATCGTAAGTAGCGTTGTATGGAAATACTTTTACGTATACATCCCTATCAGCCAAATGGCGAAGAATGTTTTTCTTAATTCCAATATCAAGTGCAGCCACACGGTAGGTAGCATCTTCACTTCCGAAGTAATAAGGCTCTTTGGTAGAAACCTTTGAGGCTAGCTCCAGTCCATTCATATCAGGCACTGTTTCAAGCTCTTTCTTCAGTCCTTCAATATTATCAACATCGGTAGAGATAATGGCATTCATGGCTCCATTTTCTCTGATGTAGGTTACCAGCGCCCGCGTATCTACATCGGAAATTCCAAAGATGCCACTTTCCTCAAGAAAATTCTCCAGGGAAGCATCGGCAGCCGGACGGGAATAGGTATAGTTGAAATTTTTGCAAATAAGTCCGGCGATCTTGGCTTTATCAGATTCGTTATCTTCCCTGGCAGTTCCGTAATTACCAATATGAGCGTTGGTGGTTACCATAAGTTGCCCGTAGTATGATGGATCGGTAAATATTTCCTGGTAACCGGTCATTCCAGTATTGAAACAGATCTCGCCGGTGGCGCTTCCATTCTTATCTCCTATAGCCTTTCCGTGAAATATAGTTCCATCGGCCAGAAGAATAATTGCTTTTTTTCGGGTTTGATACTTCATTGTAAACTATTACTTAATTGTGTTGTGTTGTGGGATTTCCGTCTAGGCGGAAATGGTTCTTTTACTATTTAGATTTCCGTCTTCACGGAAATGACCTTTTCCTATTTAGATTTCCGCCTTCGCGGAAATGACAATTTGGTTTTAATATATAAAAAAAGGATAAACCCGAGAGCTTATCCTTTTTTGAATTTATAAAAGAATGAATCATTCTATTCTTCTTTTTTATCCTCTTTAGGTGAAGATTTCTCTTCAGTTTTAGTTTCTGCTTCTGGAGCAGCTGCCTCAGAAGGTTTTTTCTTACCAGCTCTACGAGTAGATTTTTTCTTCTCAGGTTTGGTAAGGTTATAAGTTTCGTTGTAATCAACTAACTCGATAAGGGCCATATCGGCGTTATCTCCAAGTCGGTTACCAAGTTTAATAACTCTGGTGTAACCTCCCGGGCGATCTCCTACTTTAGGAGCTACCTCACGGAACAATTCCGCAACAGCTTCTTTTTGGCGAAGTTTACTAAAAACAATTCTACGATTGTGAGTAGTATCTTCTTTAGACTTAGTTACCAAAGGCTCTACAAAAACTTTCAAAGCTTTTGCTTTAGCAACGGTGGTGTTAATTCTCTTGTGCTCGATTAACGAGCAGGCCATATTGGCAAGCATAGACTTTCTGTGCGCAGTCTTTCTACCTAAATGGTTGATTTTCTTTCCGTGTCTCATTGTTCTGTTCTTTATTCATTCTCCCAAAGCCTGGTCTTCCGCCGGCTTTTATGGAAAACTACTTATATATTAGTCCTTATCTAATTTGTATTTTGAAAGGTCCATCCCAAAGTTTAAACCTTTGTTGCTTACCAACTCTTCCAATTCGGTAAGAGATTTCTTTCCGAAGTTCCTGAATTTCATCAGATCGTTTTTGTTGTAAGAAACAAGGTCTCCAAGGGTATCAACCTCTGCTGCTTTCAAGCAATTCAATGCTCTAACCGAAAGATCCATATCTACCAACTTGGTTTTAAGCAACTGTCTCATGTGAAGAGATTCCTCATCATAAGTTTCAGTTTGCGCTATCTCATCAGCTTCAAGCGTGATACGCTCGTCAGAGAATAGCATAAAGTGGTGAATAAGGGTTTTTGCAGCTTCGGTAAGTGCATCTTTAGGATGTATAGATCCATCGCTTACGATTTCAAAAACCAGTTTTTCGTAGTCGGTTTTTTGTTCTACACGATAGTTTTCAATGCTATACTTTACGTTTTTGACTGGCGTAAAGATAGAATCTGTAAAAATAGTCCCTAAAGGAGCGTTTGCTTTTTTATTTTCTTCAGCCGGAACATAACCTCTGCCTTTTTCAACAGTGATTTCCATATTAAGGCTCACCTTTTTGTCAAGGTTACAAATAACCTGATCTGGATTAAGCACCTGGAAACCAGAGATAAATTTCTGGAAATGACCTGCAGTAAGTTGTTCTTCACCTGAAACAGAAATTGTAACGGCTTCGTTATCTATTTCATCAATTTGCCTTTTAAATCGAACCTGCTTAAGGTTTAGGATAATTTCTGTTACGTCTTCAACTACGCCTGGGATAGCCGAGAATTCGTGATCTACGCCTTCAATACGAATTGAAGTAATTGCAAATCCTTCCAGTGAAGATAATAACACTCTTCTTAAAGCGTTACCAACGGTCAATCCATAGCCAGGTTCCAAGGGACGAAATTCGAATTTCCCCTCGAAATCTGTAGAATCAATCATTATAACTTTATCGGGCTTTTGAAAATTTAGTATTGCCATATTACGACTTCTGTGAATTATTACTTCGAATATAATTCGACGATGAATTGTTCATTTATATTTTCCGGGATCTGAATACGTCCTGGTACAGAAACAAAAGTTCCTTGTTTTGTTTCGTTGTTCCAGGTGATCCATTCATATACACTGCTAGAATTAGCAAGGGAATCCTGGATAGCCTGAAGAGATTTAGATTTTTCGCGAACACCAACTACATCACCGGCTTTCAACTGGTAAGAAGGAATGTTTACCAATTCACCATTCACAGTTATATGTCTGTGAGAAACCAATTGTCTTGCTCCTCTTCTTGAAGGGGCAACACCCATTCTATAAACTACGTTATCTAGACGTGATTCACATAATTGCAAAAGTACCTCCCCGGTAATTCCCTGGGCACGGGTAGCTTTTTTAAACATGTTACTAAATTGACGTTCTAAAATACCATAAGTATATTTAGCTTTTTGCTTCTCCATTAACTGGATAGCATATTCTGATTTCTTTCCGCGACGACGGTTATTACCGTGTTGCCCTGGAGGATAATTTCTTTTCTCGAAAGATTTATCATCCCCGAAAATAGCTTCTCCGAATTTACGGGCTATTTTAGTTTGTGGACCTGTATATCTTGCCATTACATTTAAATTTGCTAGAGAGGGATTATGAATTAAGGCATTTCTCCTTCGATAATCTTAACTCCTCTCTCAATTATTATAATTTTTATTAAACTCTACGTCTTTTTGGAGGACGACATCCGTTGTGTGGTAATGGAGTAACGTCGATGATCTCTGTTACTTCAATCCCGCTGTTATGAATAGAACGGATGGCAGATTCTCTACCATTACCAGGTCCTTTTACATAAACTTTTACTTTACGCAAACCAGCTTCGTGTGCCACTTTAGATGCGTCTTCTGCAGCCAATTGGGCAGCGTAAGGAGTGTTCTTTTTAGAACCCCTGAAACCCATTTTACCAGCAGATGACCAACTAACAACATCACCGTTCTTATTGGTTAAAGAAACAATAATGTTATTAAAAGAAGCAGTAACATGTGCTTGTCCGTTAGACTCAACGGTTACTTTACGTTTTTTTTGAGTTGTCTTCTTTGCCATATTACTTACTATTTAGTTGCTTTTTTCTTGTTAGCAACTGTTTTTCTTCTTCCTTTTCTCGTTCTCGAGTTATTTTTGGTACGCTGACCTCTCAAAGGCAAGCCACTTCTGTGACGGATTCCTCTGTAGCACCCAATATCCATAAGGCGCTTAATACTCATTTGAACTTCAGAACGTAATTCTCCTTCGATTGTATAATCTCCAACAGCTTCACGGATACGACCAATCTCTTCGTCGTCCCAATCTGAAACTTTTGTGCTTTCATCTACTTTGGCTTCGGCCAGGATTTTTTGTGCCCTGCTCTTGCCAATTCCGAAGATATAGGTCAATGCTATAACTCCTCGCTTTTGTTTAGGTATATCAACACCTGCAATTCTTGCCATAATTAGCCTTGTCTTTGTTTAAATCTAGGATTCTTTTTGTTAATTACGTAAAGCCTGCCTTTTCTGCGCACAATTTTGCACTCGGCACTTCTCTTCTTTATTGATGCTCTAACTTTCATCTCTTTAGGTTTTTGTGCTCCCGGCAAACGATACTAACATTCGTATCCAGGATAATCAGCTATCAGAAATTTTTCAGGTTGCAAAAGTACTGAAAATTTTACAAATAGCTCAAATTACTTTTAATATCTATAAGTTATACGAGCCTTACTTAAATCATAAGGACTCATTTCCAGTTTTACTTTATCTCCGGGCAACAATTTAATATAGTGCATACGCATTTTACCCGAAATATGTGCAGTCACCACGTGACCGTTTTCCAATTCCACCCTAAACATTGCATTAGACAATGCTTCAATGATGGTTCCGTCTTGCTCTATCGCTGATTGTTTTGCCATAATTAAGCTACTGCTTTTCTATTTTTACCTGTTTTCATCAATCCATCATAATGCCTGTTAAGCAAATATGAGTTCACCTGCTGCATGGTATCTATCGCAACTCCAACCATAATTAGCAGCGAAGTACCTCCAAAAAACAGAGCCCAACCAGCTTGAATTCCCAATAAAGATTGAACTATAGCAGGGAACACTGCGATAATTGCCAGGAATACAGATCCGGGGAGGGTTATTTGAGACATGATTCGGTCTAAGAAATCAGCAGTTTCGCTTCCGGGACGAATCCCTGGAATAAATCCACCACTGCGCTTAAGATCATCAGCCATTTTATTGGTAGGAACAGTAATAGCGGTATAGAAATAGGTAAACACTATAATTAACAGTGCAAAGACTACATTATACCAAAAACCGAACATGTCACTAAAAGCGGCTGTTACTCCCTGGGCGGCTTCAGAATCTGAAAGACCGGCAACTGCTGCAGGAATAAACATTATAGCCTGAGCAAAGATAATAGGCATTACCCCTGAAGCATTAAGCTTAAGCGGGATGTATTGTCTTGACCCAAACACATTTTTCTCATAACCACCGGAAGCGGTTCTTCGGGCATACTGAACAGGGATCTGACGCACGGCCATCACCAACATTACTGAAGCCAGAATTATCGCAAACCAGATTACTAATTCGATAAGGATCATGATTAACCCACCATTAGACTCAAATACTCTGGAAGCGAATTCCTGAATAAATGCCTGTGGCAAGGTGGCAATAATACCAACCATAATCAATAATGAAATACCATTCCCAATACCTTTATCGGTGATCTTTTCACCTAACCACATTGCAAAGATACAACCAGTGGTAAGGATAATTACCGAGGCCGTAACGAATGTCACGGTATCTCCTAAAAGGAATGCACTTGAAGGAAGGGTGGAAAACAGGTTATAAATATAACCCGGCCCCTGTACAAGTGTAATGGCTATAGTAAGCCACCTGGTAATCTGATTGATTTTTCTTCTACCGCTTTCGCCCTCTTTTTGTAGTTTTTGCAGGTAAGGAATCGCAATTCCCATAAGCTGCACTACAATAGAAGCAGAGATATAAGGCATAATCCCTAAGGCAAAAACCGAAGCATTCGAAAACGCTCCACCGGTAAATGCATTAAGGAGGCCTAAAATACCTCCTTCAGTTTGACTTGACAGGTTTGCCAGCTGCGAAGCATCTATACCCGGCAACACAACCTGAGCTCCAAAACGGTATACTAATAATAGACCGAGGGTTACTAAAATTCTGTTTTTTAGCTCCTCAATCTTCCAAATATTCTTAATAGTATTGATGAATTTCATTGGGTTATTGGTTATCTATTATAAAGTAACAACTTCACCTCCGGCAGCTTCAATAGCTTCTTTAGCTGAGGCTGTAAATTTATGAACAGATATTTTCAACTTTGCCTTTAATTCACCTCTTCCTAATATCTTTACCAGTTCGTTTCTTCCAGCAAGGCCGTTTTCTACTAAAACGTCCATATCTACGGTATCCTTAATTCTACCTTCATCAACTAGACGTTGAAGAGTATCTAAATTAATACCTTGATATTCTTTGCGATTCCTGTTATTGAAACCAAATTTTGGTACCCGGCGTTGAAGTGGCATTTGCCCACCTTCAAAACCAATTTTCTTGGAGTAACCAGAACGCGACTTAGCACCTTTGTGACCACGGGTAGCAGTACCACCCTTTCCAGATCCTTCTCCACGGCCTACGCGTTTGCTGTTACTCTTAACCGAACCCTTTGCAGGTCGTAAGTTATTTAATTCCATGTGTGAACCTCTTATTTTGTTTCTTCTACAGAAACCAGATGTTTAACTTTATTTACCATACCAAGGATGTTTGGCGTATCATTGTGCTCAACAGTTTGACCCATTTTCTTAAGGCCAAGTGCTTCTAAAGTCAATTTCTGATTTTTAGAACGGTTGATCGCACTTCTTACTTTTGTAACTTTAATCTTTCCCATCTCTATCCTTGATTTATCCTTTAAAAACCTTTTCTAACGAAATACCACGTTGTTTGGCTACAGTATCGGCACTACGCAATTGCAATAGCGCATCAAAAGTAGCTTTTACTACGTTGTGCGGGTTTGAAGAGCCCTGGTTCTTAGAAAGTACGTCATGTACTCCAACCGACTCCAATACGGCACGAATTGCTCCACCGGCAATAATACCGGTACCAGTTGCTGCTGGTAGCAACAAAACTCTGGCACCACCGTATTTACCTTTTTGCTCATGAGGTAAAGTTCCTTTATGCAGAGGAATACGCACTAAATTCTTTTTAGCATCTTCTACAGCCTTGGAAATAGCACTGGCAACTTCCTTAGATTTCCCTAAGCCTTGCCCAACAACACCATTTTCATCTCCTACTACTACAATAGCAGAAAATCCAAAGGCTCTACCACCTTTTGTAACTTTAGTAACACGTTGTACTCCTACTAAACGATCTTTTAATTCAAGTCCGCTAGGTTTTACATGTTCTACGTTTTTATAATCTTGATACATAATTTTCTAGAATTTTAGGCCTCCTTCGCGAGCACCATCGGCTAATGATTTAACTCTTCCGTGATATAGATATCCACCCCGATCAAACGAAATGGTTTCCACACCGGCTTTCATAGCTTTCTCAGCAAGGTTTTTCCCTACAAGTCCTGCTTGTTTGGTTTTATCACCTTCTGCTGAAATATCCTTATCTCTTGAGGAAGCCGCAGCAATAGTTTTTCCTTCTACGTCATCTATAATCTGAGCATAAATTTCTTTATTACTTCTGAATACGGATAATCTTGGTCGGCTTGCAGTACCCGTAATAGCTTTACGAACACGCTTCCTGATCTTATTTCTTCTGTCTTGTTTTGAAACTGCCATATCTAAACTTTATTAAGCTGATTTACCTGCTTTTCTACGTAATTGCTCTCCAACAAACTTAATACCTTTCCCTTTGTAAGGTTCCGGCGCTCTAAAGCTTCGTATTTTAGCGGCAACCTGACCCACAAGTTGTTTATCATAAGAAGTCAATTTCACGATTGGGTTTTTACCTTTATCTGAAACTGTTTCTACTTTAACTTCGGGAGCCAAATCTATTACAATATTATGAGAGTACCCAACGGCGATTTCTAATTTTTGTCCCTGGTTGCTGGCACGGTAACCCACTCCAACTAACTCAAGACTTTTAGTATAACCATTGGTAACACCTTCAATCATATTGTTTACCAATGCACGGTATAGACCATGCTTGGCTTTTTGTTCACTTTTCTCTGAAGAACGCTCAAAGGTAATCACTCCATCTTCAATTTTCATATCGATGTCTTTGATCTCCTGCTTAAGCTCTCCAAGTTTTCCTTTTACCGTAACAACTCCGTCCTTGTAATCTACGTTTACAGCTTCAGGAATTGTAATTGGGTTTTTACCTATTCTTGACATTTCTTTAGTCTTTTATTAGTAAACGTAACACAATACTTCACCACCCACCTTTTCGGCTCTAGCCTGCTTTTCTGTCATTACTCCGTGAGAAGTAGAGACGATAGCGATACCTAATCCGTTAAGGATACGAGGTAGTTCGTTGGCTCCGGCATACTTACGTAAACCAGGTTTACTTATTCTCTGGATATCTTTAATTACAGGTTCTTTGGTGATCTTGTCATACTTAAGGGCTATTTTAATTACCCCCTGAGCAGAAGAATCATCGAATTTGTAACTAAGGATATAACCCTGATCGAATAATATTTTGGTCATTTCCTTCTTAAGATTAGAGGCCGGGATCTCAACCACTCTGTGGTTAGCCGCAACGGCGTTTCTAATTCTCGTTAAATAATCTGCAATAGGATCTGTATTCATTTATTCTTATTTGCGGCTGGGGTTTTCAATTCCGGATTTCAGATTTGAACCTTCAACCAATTTATAATTTTACCAACTAGCTTTTCTTACTCCTGGAATAAGACCCTTATTAGCCATCTCCCTGAACATTACTCGCGATAGTCCAAATTGTCTCATGTACCCTTTAGGTCTACCTGTTAGTTTACAACGGTTGTGCAAACGTACAGGCGAAGAGTTTTTTGGTAATTTCTGTAATGCCTCGTAATCTCCGGCTTCTTTAAGCGCCTTACGTTTCTCAGCATATTTCTTTACCAGTTCCTGCCTCTTTACCTCACGGGCTTTCATTGATTCTTTAGCCATAATTAATTCTTTTTAAAGGGTAATCCCAGTTCGGTTAACAATGATTTTGCTTCCTTATCGGTTTTTGCGGTAGTCACAAAAGTGATATCCATACCTGAAATACGGTTTACCTTGTCGATATCGATCTCCGGAAAGATGATCTGCTCGGTAATCCCTAGGTTGTAATTCCCTCTTCCGTCAAAACCATTAGCTTTAATTCCACTGAAATCACGAACTCGTGGCAATGCAGAAGTTATAAGTCTATCTAAAAATTCATACATTCTATATCCTCGTAGGGTAACTTTAGCGCCAATTGGCATTCCCTTACGAAGTTTAAACGAAGCAACATCCTTTTTAGATATGGTTTGTATCGCTTTTTGACCGGTGATAGAAGATAATTCTTCTACTGCATGGTCAACAAGTTTTTTATCGGCAACAGCTGCACCAACTCCACGGCTAAGAACTATTTTTTCAAGTTTTGGAATCTCCATTACATTGGAGTAGCTGAATTCTTCTTTTAACGCAGGTTTAATTCTATCATTAAATTCTGCTTTAAGTCTTGGTACGTATGCCATAACTAAATTACTTCATTAGATTTTTTAGAAAATCTCACTTTCTTTCCATCCTCTTCTCTAT
>DATISX010000103.1:0-6632 GCA_035468275.1 Salegentibacter sp. | reverse complement strand
CTCATGGCCAATTCTCTGTAAGAATCCAGAATTTCCAGGTTTTCTTCTTTTAAATCAATAGTCTCTTTAATTTCATACAACTCAGCATACATTTTTTTGACCTCAAAGAACATTTCATTTCGTCTTACCAGGTATGCCTGATATTTTGCCTCTGCCATTAAATCAGCAGTTTGTGCCTTTGCTCTTAAGGTTCCAAACCAGGGGAACATTTGCATAAGTTGTAGATTTGCTTGTTCTGTTCCCATAAGTGTTTCCATTCCACCAAAAGCACTTGCCGTAAGCGTTGGATCGGGCAGAGAAGAAACCTGTGGGGTTCGCTCCAGGTTCGCTTCAAATTCGCTGTAAGAAGCTTTTAGGTCTGGATTATTTTCTTCAGCTATCCTGAGATAGCTTTCCAGTTCCTGGGACTGAGTCCTATTTCCGAAGAATAGAATCATTATTACCAGTATTATTTTTATTTTGTTTTTCATCTTAATTAGTTTTTTCGGCTTTTTTTACCACGGTTTCTCTCCAGTAGGCCTGTAAAACCGGCACCACGAAAATGGTCATAATTTGAATCACCATTCCTCCTACAATAGGGATAGCCATAGGCACCATGATATCTGAACCTTTTCCGGTGGAAGTAAGTACAGGGAAAAGCGCAATAATGGTAACCGCGGTGGTCATCATCGCCGGGCGCACCCTCTTTAAACCGGCTTCCATTACGGCAGAACGAACCTCCGAAACAGTTTGTGGGTTTTTTCGTTCAAAAACCTGGTGAATGTAGGTACCCATTAATACACCATCATCGGTAGCTATTCCGAAAAGCGCTATGAATCCTACCCAAACGGCCACACTTAAATTGATGGTGCCCATCTGGAACAGATCCCGCATATTGGTCCCAGCAATTCCAAAATCCATAAACCAGCCCTGGCCGTAAAGCCAAATCATTATAAAACCACCAGCGAAAGCCACAAAAACTCCGGAAAAATGGATTGTGGAGGCGATAATTGTTTTAAACTGAAAATACAGCAACAGGAAAATCAGGATCAAACAAATGGGAATGAGAATGGATAAGCGTTCCACCGCCCGGACCTGGTTCTCGTAATTTCCTGAAAACTTATAACTCACTCCGGCAGGCACCTTCAATTCCCCTGAGTCTATTTTTTCCTGAATATGTTCCCTGGCATCATCCACGACATTGACTTCGGCGAAACCATCGCGTTTGTCGAAGAGCACATAACTGGTTAGAAAAGTATCCTCACTTTTTATCATTTGCGGGCCGCGAACATAATTTAAATCGGCCAGTTCCCCCAGAGGGATTTGAGCTCCATTTGGGGTAGGAATCAGGATTCGTTCCAGGCGGGAAGGATCGTCCCGCAATTCACGTGGATAACGCACTCTTACAGGAAAACGCTCGCGGCCTTCAACGGTTGAGGTGATTTCCATTCCGCCAATAGCGGTTTCAATAGTTTGCTGAACTGCCTCGATGCTAAGTCCGTAACGCGCGATAGCGTTTCGGTCTATATCGATCTCCAGGTATGGCTTTCCAACCACACGATCGGCGAAAGCGGCTTCGGCTTTTACCGAAGGCACCTCTTTCAGCAGGCTTTCCAGTTCCATTCCAAAATCCTGGATTGTTTGCAGATCAGGTCCAAAAACCTTGATTCCCATAGGCGCGCGCATCCCGGTTTGCAGCATTACAAGTCGGGTTTCAATTGGCTGCAGTTTGGGCGCCGAAGTTACTCCCGGAAGCCTGGTGCGCTGCACGATCTCATCCCAAATATCATTGGGATTTTTAATATGCTCCCTCCAGTTTCGGTAATATTTTCCGTCCTTATCTTTTATGAGATCTTCTTCTGAAATATTTTGAAGAATAGCATCTTGGTTGGATAAGCTGTCGCCTGTTTGCGTGATGAAGCGATCATCGTCATCCACCTTAAAAGCCTGAAGTTTTCCGTCATCATTCAGAATATATTCAGATTTATAGTTGATTATATTCTCGAACATAGAGATAGGCGCGGGATCAAGGGCGCTTTCTACCCTTCCCAGTTTTCCTACTGAAATTTCTACTTCCGGAATATTGGTTACCGCAATATCGAGTTGCTGAACGGTTTTCTTAACTTCTTCTATTCCGGCGTGCGGCATAGCGGTAGGCATCAGCAAGAAACTACCTTCATTAAGCGAAGGCATAAATTCCTTCCCTACTCCGGGAAAACTATGGGTCATACCACTCCAAACGGAAGTTGTCCTTACATTCCAGCCAACTTTATCAAAACCGTTGGCTACAAATCCGAAAATTTTCGGGAAGCCAAACCAGATCATAGTTCCGAAGAAAATAGTGACAAGGGGCAAGAGAAGAAAGGTTCCTTTATTTAATAAACACCAGTTCAAAATGGGCCTATAGAATTTCACCACCGCCATAAGTACTGCCAGAGTTATTCCCAGTAAAATGATCACAAAAAAGTAATTCGCAAACAGGGAAATCCCAAAACCAAGGGGCATCCATTCTTCGGCTAAAAAAAGGATTGTAACCAACAGGATCAAAACCATGGTAAGCTTATCTGAATATTTACCCAGAAATTTCGGGTTACGGGTTTCATACAACTTGAGTGCTCCAATAGCTGTGAGCGCCAGTGGCAGCCAGAACTGGAACCAAACTGCCAGAACAATTCCTGCTACAATCAAAATGATATACCAGATCTTCCGGGTTTTTTCCCTGTTCACCTTAATATTAAAGGCAAAATAAGAAAGCATAGGTAAGAGTAAAACTCCCACCAGGAAGGCTGCGACCAGAGCAAAGGTTTTTGTAAAAGCCAGAGGACGGAAAAGTTTACCTTCAGCGTTTTCCATGAAAAAAACCGGAAGAAAACTTACCACCGTAGTGGCGAGGGCAGTTGTCACCGCCGGGGCAACTTCTATAGTGGCTTTATGTATTACTGAAAGAAGTTTTTCACCGGTAACCTCTCGGTTTTTCCTCATTTCCAAATGCCTAATAGTATTTTCTACAAAAACAATCCCGACATCAACCATTACCCCAATGGCAATAGCAATTCCGGAAAGTGCCACGACATTGGCATCTACCCCAAAATACCGCATTGCGATGAAAGTCATAAGGACCCCAATGGGTAACAAAACCGAGATAAGAATCGAAGCTCTGAGATTCAACACCAAAACCAGGATAACGATGATACTGATAAGTACCTCGTGAGATAAAGCTTTTTCCAGTGTCCCTATAGTCTCGTGAATTAGTTGCGTGCGATCATAAAAAGGAACCACGGTGAGCTGACTCTCTGTTCCGTCGGCCAGGGTTTTATTGGGAAGTCCCGAAGAAATTTCGTTAATCTTATCTTTGGTATTCTCTATAACCTGTAAAGGGTTTGAGCCATAACGCGCAACTACAACGCCACCTGTTACATCGGCCCCACCTTTGTCAAGAATGCCGCGTCGTTCTGATGGCCCCAACTGAACTTCCGCAATATCCCTGATTAGTACGGGAGTATTATCTGAAACCGTAACGACCGTATTTTCGATGTCTCCTACAGATTTTATATAACCCAGACCACGAACAAGGTATTCCACCTTGTTAACTTCCAGGGTTTTGGCGCCAGCATCCCGATTGGAATTCTGCACCGCCATCATCACCTCATCGATTCCGATATTATAGGCCTTTAAGGCATCGGGGTTTACGTCGATCTGGTATTCCTGAACGAAACCACCAACGGAGGCTACTTCCGCAACACCTTCAACAGCACTAAGGGCAGGTTTTATATAATAATCCTGGATAGTACGCAATTCGTGCAGATCCCCACCGCCGGTGACATTACCATCTTTATCCCGACCTTCAAGGGTATACCAGAAAACCTGGCCTAAAGCCGTAGCATCGGGCCCCAGGGAAGGTTTAGCATCGTCAGGCAACAGGCCTGCAGGAAGCGAATTGAGTTTTTCCAGAACCCGGGAACGGGACCAGTAAAATTCAACATCTTCTTCGAAGATGATGTAAATACTGGAAAATCCGAACATTGAGTTACTCCTTACCGATTTCACCCCCGGAATACCCAAAAGTGAGCTGGTAAGGGGATAAGTAATCTGATCTTCAATATCCTGGGGGGAACGCCCCGACCAGTCGGTAAAAACAATTTGTTGGTTTTCACCAATGTCAGGAATGGCATCTACCGGTACGGGATCACTTGGAAGAAAACCGGTATCCCAATTAAAAGGCGCAGTAACCAGCCCCCAGCCTATTAAGAAAACAAGCAGAAGAACTGATACCAGCCGGTTATATAAAAAATATTTTATGAGCTTATTGAACATTTTCAGAATGATTTATTGATATAATCCCACTACTAAAAGGGATCTCTGAGTAAGTAATAATTCAAGTTGGCTTTTTCCGGATTTAGGAAAAGCCTACGAACATCAATAAAATCAAATAAGGAAAACCTGATCTACCAAATGTATGTTGGTGACCAGCAAGGGAGGGGAATAATCTTTAAATGGAACAACTTCTTTTGGAAGGGTTTCAAAAAGATTTAGATAAGAAAAGCTAAAGCTTGCAAGAAAAATCTGCTGTTCAAAATCAAGGGATTCAAAGGTATGTTTCAGTTCATCCTGCCCGTCTACTACCACTTTTTCGTTAGTACAACAATTGTCGACAGCATTCTCCATATCCATTCCGCAGGTTTCTGCTTCAGAAAAGATAGCCTTATCTACTAAAAAGCTTCCGCAGAAATGTTTATCTACCGTAAACGACAAGGTAGAAAACAGCACCAGAAGGGCCATTAAAACAGAACCGCTATTTTGAAAAGCTTTTTTCATCAGCTACAAAAATAGTTAAAAATTTGATATAAAGCATTTTCAAAGATAAAGACAAAGCCATTATAAGGGATTACACAATTATCGGGAATAACTTAAAGATTATGGATTTGTCCTTTTTTGAAGTCGGTAATAATAAAATGCCGGAAGTAAAATGAGGACGAATACCGGATGAATTAGAAAACGCCTCACATAAAATAGGCTCATTACATGGCCGCGATCTAGATTTGATAACAGATAAGAATAGGCGATTAGCCCAACTACAAACAGCAAAACATATAAAAGCCCGGCAAATCTGACTATATTTTTATCGAAAAATGCTACATATAGGATTAAGAGAGAAATTAGAGAATTCATCCAGAATCTAAAACTTAGATTCAGCAGTAATTCCGTGAATTTATATTGCGGCAACTGGTTCAGCATATAATAACCGCTGCGGTAAAATTCGTTTATAGGGTCATAAAAAAGAAAGTCTTCAAAAACCCTCACCAGGGCAAGTAAAATAACGAGAACTACAATTATAAGTATGCGATATTCTTGTTTCATCGAGCCTGATTTTTCGAATAAATATAGACCCAGAGAATCCAAAGGAGGAAAACTGTTCCGTAGATAATGAGCGGGAAAATTATTGTATGAAGGAATTCGGTGTGCTGCGGAAACTCATAAATCCCTATAGAGAGAATGGCAATTCGAATTATATTCATCGCATAGATAATCACCAGTCCGGCAAGGAGAAAAGCTAAAGTAGTCTTTAGTCTTCCAAAGAAAGCCAGGATAAAAGCTATAAAAAGAACCATAATACTCATCGCGTTACAACCTTCAACGATTTGCGCGAGATATTGGTCGTTGATCATGAGCTTCATGGAAAGATGATATTGATGGGGTTCAATTTGCGCGGCATAGCCAAAACTGCTTATCAGCATTTCAGTTTGCCGGGCAACCATGTGCGTAACATAATCGGGATAATAAACCTCTGATTTAAAAACATCCAGGTACCAGTTATAGAAAAGACTTAAAATAAAATAACTCCCCAGGAAGATGAGGATAAACCGAAGTACCGATTTATATTTTACGAATAGTTTAAGCAAGTGAGATCTAAGGCTTTTAACAAATTTATACAAATAAGCCAGCCAGTCTGCGCAAATTTTTAAATACTTTTGCACTAAAATATATTGATATGCCATTTCAGAAATTAAAACCATCGGTAGAGAAGATTTTAAACAACGAAGAACTTTCTGTAGATCACCGTTTGGAGCATGTTTGTGATCTTTTAAAAGAAAACATCCCTTATTACGACTGGGTAGGTTTCTATTTTAAAAATGGCGATAAAGAAGAATTAAAATTACGCGCTTTTGCCGGAGAACCTACTGACCATACTATTATTCCCTTTGGAAAAGGCATTTGCGGCCAGGTAGCCGTATCTAACGAGAATTTTGTGGTGCCCGATGTGAAAACACAAACTAACTACATCGCCTGTAGTATAAATGTAAGAGCAGAAATTGTTATTCCTCTGTTTTTAAATGGAGAGAACATTGGCCAGATAGATATCGATTCTAATACTGAAGATCCTTTTAATATTGAAGATGAAAGATTTTTAGAATGGGTGAATAAAAAAGTAGCAGAAGTTTTAAGTTAAGCACTCATCAGGTAAAGAAATCTTTTTTTTTGCAAAGCATCAGCCATTGAGGATAATACCTTATTTTTTTTACAATGTCTCTTTCATTTTATTGAACGTAGCCTCATCTTTAATCAGAATATTAACCACTCCATAAGAGCCAGAAGACCCATATAATGCACGCGCAATATTACCCGTGTAAACTTTTATTCCTGAAATCTTTTCT
>DATISX010000102.1:0-15065 GCA_035468275.1 Salegentibacter sp. | reverse complement strand
TATCAATGAAGCTTTTGAACGTGTAGTAAATTCAGATGTAAAATATCGATTTGTAATTGATATGAAATCGCTGAAGAATTAGAATTTAATCAATATCTCATGATGATAAAAACCGATGCGACAATCCGGTTTGCATCGGTTGCATCTCCTTAAAATCAGTCATTAAAAGATCGTTAAGCAAGTTCCTCTTATTTGTTTTTTCTGAAAAAGCCAGTTTTCCCGGCTTAGTTTTTATATTTGTTTAAGTGGTGTTTTCAGTAGAAAACAACTAAAAAAACTAAGCTAAATGAAACAATTATTCATCAATATAAAAGAACTCTTACAGGTAAGGGAAACATCCGTAGAAAAGCTCTCGGGGAAAGAGATGAAGGAGTTACCCAAAATTAAAAACGCCTGGCTGTTAATTGAAGATGATAAAATAGCCGACTTCGGAAAAATGAAGGATCTTCCTGAAATCGACGCAGAAGAGACCATTAATGCTGAAGGGAAGATCATACTGCCTACCTGGTGCGATTCGCATACCCATATTGTTTACGCCGGAAACCGGGAACAAGAATTTGTAGACCGAATTAACGGGCTTAGTTATGAAGAGATCGCCAATCGCGGGGGAGGAATTCTCAATTCGGCTAAAACCCTGCAGGAAACACCGGAAGAGGAAGTTTACCGGCAATCGGCAGAGCGGCTGGAGGAAGTAATGAGCCTGGGTACCGGCGCGGTAGAGATAAAATCCGGCTACGGACTAACCGAAGAAGGCGAACTCAAGATGCTTCGGGTGATCAAAAGACTAAAAGAAAATTATCCTATTGCCATTAAAGCTACCTTCCTGGGCGCTCACGCCCTTCCGAAGGAATATAATGGAAATACTTCGGCATATATAGACAAGGTGATAGATGAGATCCTACCGGAGGTCGCTAAAGAAAAACTGGCAGAATACATCGATATTTTTTGCGAGCAGGGTTATTTTACGGTGGAAGACACCAATCGATTGCTTTCCGCAGCTAAGGAATACGGGATGAAACCCAAGATCCACGTCAACCAGTTCCACGCCATAGGCGGAATTCAGGCCGGGGTTGAACATGACGCCCTAAGCGTAGATCACCTGGAAGTGATGCGCCCTGAAGATGTTAAAAGCCTGAAAGGCACTAACACCATGCCGGTGGCACTGCCCACCTGTTCCCTTTATTTGAGCATTCCATACACACCCGCACGTGAAATCCTGGATGCAGGATTGCCACTGGCTCTGGCAACCGATTTCAATCCCGGGAGTACGCCCAGCGGAAATATGAACCTCGTGGTTTCCCTTGCTTGTATTAAGATGAAAATGACTCCTGAAGAAGCTATAAACGCAGCTACCATCAATGGGGCTTATGCGATGGAGCTCAGTAAAACACACGGCAGCATCACAAAAGGAAAAAAGGCGAATTTTATTTTGACCAAAGAAATTCCGTCTTACGCTTTCCTCCCCTATGCCTTTGGAACGAATTCTATCGATTCTGTGTATATTAATGGTGAAAAAATACATTAATGGAAGACCTGAAACTCTATAGTTTTAAAAGCATTGAAAAGCTGATTTCCTCACGGGAAGGCGAAACAAAATTTGGCGAAAAGATCGCCTTCATCAAGGATGTTGATGAACTTAAAGGGCATCCTGCGAAATTCGTGATTTTCGGAATCCCGGAAGATATTGGAGTGCGTGCCAACCAGGGAAAGCCGGGAGCTTCAAAAGCCTGGGAAGCCACGCTTAAATCTCTGTTGAATATTCAGGCTAATAATTACACGCATCCGGAAGCCATAATCCTGCTAGGCCACATAGACTGCAGCGCGGAAATGCAAAAAGCTGAAAATATTGACGAAGCCGATCCTAATTATTATCCAAAACTAGGAGACCTTACCGAAATTATCGACAAGAAACTGAGTGATGTAATGCAATTAATTGTTTCCGGCGGAAAGATCCCGATAATTATTGGGGGGGGACATAACAATGCCTACGGTAATATTAAAGGCAGTTCAAAGGCAATCGGCAAAGCCATTAATATTCTAAATATAGATGCTCATACCGATCTTAGAAAGCTGGAACATCGCCACAGCGGAAATGGTTTTAGCTTTGCAAGAAACGAAGGTTCGTTAGGGAAATATTCAGTTTTTGGACTAGCCCGGAATTATACTCCGCAGTATATTTTCGAAGAGATGAAGACTTCAGAGCAAACTGAATTCAGATTGATGGAGGAGCTTATGACATTTACTTCAGAAGAGTTAAACACGGCCTTTAATGACAGCCTGGAATATGTTAGGGATGAAGCCTTTGGTTTGGAACTTGACTGCGATGTGATGAAAGATTTTCCTTCGAGCGCCCAAAGTCCATCGGGATTCAGCATAGAACAGGTGAGGAATTTTATAAGCCTGGCAGCACGAATTCCGCAGTGCAGTTACTTTCATATTTGTGAGGCTGCGCCATCTGCAGAAAATCAAGGGCAGGTAGGAAAAGCAATAGCCTTTTTTATAACCGATTTTACAAATGCCGCTTATGGAAGATAACGTGAAAGAACTTATCGAGATCACTGCCCTGGTTATTGAAATAATAGGAATTCTGGTGCTGGTAATCGGGACATTTCTTGCTATGGGAAGGTATGCCTTTAAGCTTCAGGGGGATAATTTCAGAAGTTTCCAAAAGATCCGGGAGGAGATAGGCCGTTCCATCCTGCTAGGCCTGGAAATCCTCATCGCCGCCGATATTATCGCAACAGTAGTCTACGACGCCCAAATGGAGCAAATCCTTAAACTCGGACTCATCATCCTGATTCGAACATTTTTGAGCTTTACCCTGGAGATAGAAATAGAAGGAAAGTGGCCGTGGAAACAAGAAAAAAGCCGAACTACGGGTCAGAAATAAAACACATAGGGAATTCTATATGATAGTTTCTGGTAGACTCCGTTGGTCCAACCGAAGCCGTCCTGAGTAGGATATTCCCCGCCCCCGCTCTCTTTGCTAAGGTCTTCCACATTCTATTTTTCCCGTAACTTAAATGTTTTTTGATATACGTTCTGAATGAGATTTAATCAGCACTGTTTAACTTCAGAAGCAAGTTGGTCTTTCCCATAATTACGGAGTCATTCAATGCTCATATATTGCAAAGGGATCTGAAGAAACAGCTTTATTTCATATTTTTGCCAAAAATTTCAGCATATTAAAATGGAAATAATCTCTTATCAGCCGCAATACGCTAAAGATTTTAAAGATCTGAATATTGCCTGGCTTGAAAAATACTTTTGGGTTGAGCCGCACGATGAGGAGGTATTAGGTAAACCTGAAAAATATATCATTGAACCGGGAGGAAACATTTTTTTTGTAAAAGAGGAAGGGCAGATTATAGGATGCGTAGCGCTGATGAAATTAGACGAAGGAGTTTTTGAACTCACCAAAATGGCGGTGACCCCGGAATACCAGGGAAAGAAGATCGGGCAAGAACTTATGGAGCATACTATTGGCTTCGCTAAAGGTCAAGACTGGGACCACCTCATCATCTACTCTAACCGAAAGCTGGAAAACGCGATCTATATCTACAAAAAATACGGATTCCGGGAAATTCCAATCGGAGAGAATAATCCTTATTCCCGCGGAGACATCAAGATGCGCTTAGACCTTTCTTAAATCTTTACTAAAGCCCCGGATCATCTGTTTTTGGTTGGTTAACTTTAGGAAACCTGATTTTTATTGGGAATTAAAACTAAAAATAAGCATAATGAAACATTTATTAGGAATAATGGCATTCGGCCTGATCTTTACGGGGTGTAAAAACGAAACCGGGGAAAACCGGGAAGAGACAAAAACAGAGGTAAGGCAGGCTTCGGAAAAAGTTGAGAAAGAACGCGCCGAACAAAAAATAGACATCCGGCCGGTTTCTCATGCTACGGCAGTTATCACCTGGGACGATGCTGTAATTTACCTGGATCCGGTAGGAGGAGCTGAAGCTTTCAGCGGAATGGAAAAACCCGGTCTGGTGATCATTACCGACATCCATGGCGATCACATGAATGCTGAAACCCTTCAGGCACTGGATCTTGAAAATGTTCAAATTATCGCGCCCCAGGAGGTAATGGATGAGCTTCCCGAAGAACTTCATGAAAAGATGCTTATACTGGCAAACGGAGATTCGGAAGAAGTTATGGGATTTGAGATTGAGGCCGTCCCCATGTATAACTTTCCTGAAGACGACCCGGACTCCAGGCATCCTAAAGGTCGCGGCAATGGCTACATTATCGAAAAAGATGATAGCAGATTTTATATTTCGGGAGATACTGAAGATATCCCTGAAATGAGAGAACTTAAAGATATAGATATCGCCCTGGTGACTATGAATCTACCTTATACCATGTCTGTAGAACAGGCGGCCGATGCCGTGCTGGCTTTTAAACCTAAACAGGTGTACCCTTACCACTATCGTGGCCAGGACGGACTTGCAGATGTGGATAAATTCAAAAGTCTCGTGAATGATGGAGATGGAGATATTGAGGTGGTACAATTAGACTGGTATCCGGAACGGGATTAGGTTTTAGAGAAATTTATCTCAGCGCAGAAGACAAAAAAGAACCCGGTGATGAGCCGGGTTTCTTGTTTTTTACATTTTTTGATCGATCTTAAGCCTGGAGTCTGATGGGCAATTTGTACTCCCTTATAGATTTATCTAGTTGTGTATTAACTTTTTTGTAGTTCAAACGCTTTTTAATCACGCTTGTTACATAGGGGTCATCACATTCCACCGATAATACCACGATCTCATTGTCTTTGTTGAAAGTAATTGTCAGATTAACTACTTTCTCTTCCTCCTCAAGTTCTATAGGCAGATCTTCAAGAAGCTTTTCCACTTCATATTTAAAAGCAGAAGTCGGGTCGACAGGCAGTTCTGCTGCCTTCAAAGCTGAGCCAAAACCAATGGCCAGCACCAGTAAAAATAACTGTAAATTTTTCATAATAATATGATTTATAAGGTTATACATTAAAAAAGACAGAAAAATTTTTTAGATGTTACAGTTGTGATCTGATTTTTAGAAAAATTTTTAAATCCCGGGGTTCTTTACAAGAAATATGTTTTGACGTCATTCTGAATTTATTTTAGAATCTCACTTGAAGCTTGTCAAACCTAATAAGATCCCGGATCATGTCCGGGATGACGAAAAGATCGCCAGGCAGGATGAGAGATATTTTTACTAGAACTTCGAAATCCAGATTTCGGAGCAATTTCAAGGCTTAAGATAGTATGACATTGGAAAAAAGATTATTTATGAAAATAAATAATCTTTTAAGGTCATTCTGAACTTGATTCAGAATCTCACAAGTGACGTGCAGATTAGGACGGAAAACTGCTCAGAAAGAAACTATGTAGATTGAGATTTCGGGTTAAACCCGGAAGCTTTCGGGACGGAATGAAGAAAAAAATAATTTTTTAGAACAAAAAATATGTTTCAAGGTCATTCTGAATTCATTTCAGAATCTCACTTGATGCTTACCGTAAAGGATGAGATCCCGGATCAATCCCGAAAGCTTTCGGGACGGGATGACGACAAAATATCTTCCATAAAAAAAGCCACCCTTTCGGATGGCTTAGAGAATATATTTTATTCAGGTTTTACCTTAGTACTTCCTGTACTTTATCGGCTGCTTCCTGGAATTCTACGGCAGAGTGAATTTTCAATCCGCTGTTGTCTATTAGTTCTTTTGCGATATCGGCATTGGTTCCTTGCAGACGTACGATGATTGGTACATTTACTTTATCTCCAAGATTTTTGTAGGCATCAACAATTCCCTGCGCCACACGGTCACAACGAACAATACCTCCAAAAATATTTACCAAAATAGCTTCTACTTTTTCGTCTTTCAGAATAATTCTAAAAGCCTCTTCCACTCTTTTAGCATCGGCAGTACCTCCAACATCAAGGAAGTTTGCAGGTTCTCCACCCGCCTGCTTGATAAGGTCCATCGTTGCCATTGCAAGTCCGGCGCCGTTTACCATACAACCAACGTTTCCGTCAAGGTCTACATAGTTAAGTCCTACTTCCTTAGCTTCAACTTCAGTTGGGTTTTCTTCACGGATGTCACGCATTTCAGCATAATCTTTATGACGGAAAAGCGCGTTATCATCAAGCGTTACTTTAGCATCAACAGCAAGGATCTTGTCGTCGCTGGTCTTAAGTACCGGGTTGATCTCAAAAAGAGAAGAATCAGATTTTTCAAAGGCGGTGTAAAGTGCAGTTACGAACTTCACCATTTCCTTAAAAGCAGTTCCGCTTAGACCTAAATTAAAGGCCACGCGACGCGCCTGGAAAGGAAGCAATCCGACTGTAGGATCTATCTCCTCGGTGAAGATAAGATGCGGAGTCTTTTCAGCAACGCTTTCGATATCTACCCCACCTTCGGTAGAATACATGATCATATTTCTTCCGGTAGCGCGGTTAAGCAATACCGACATATAGATTTCACTGGTTTCGCTGTCTCCGGGATAATAAACATCTTCGGCAACAAGAACCTGGTGAACTCTTTTTCCTTCGGCTGAAGTTTGTGGAGTTACCAGGTTCATCCCGATAATGTCTCCTGCGATCTCTTCAACTTCTTTCAGGTTCTTGGCAAGTTTTACACCTCCACCTTTTCCACGGCCTCCCGCATGCACCTGGGCTTTGATCACGTGCCAACCGGTTCCGGTTTGTTCGGTTAATTCTTTAGCGGCGTTCACGGCTTCGGTAGCATTATGCGCTACGATCCCACGCTGAATGCGCACTCCAAAACTATTTAAAATCTCTTTTCCTTGATATTCGTGTATGTTCATAATCAGGTATTTCTTCAGAATTAATTACGGTTAACAAAAGTAACAAAACCAAAAGTATTGTACCAATCTTTTTTCCTTTAATAATGCAGGTTTCCACAGGTAGCAAATATTTGATCCGCGGGAGAATACACCACTTCAAAAAGAACTAGTAAAAACCAATTTTAAGACTCTTTATATATTCCAAAGAAAACAATTTAGAGGAATTCGTTATTTTTGGAACTTCCGCTTGCGGGAGTTTTATTTTCTCCTGTATTTTGCGCCTTAATATTTTTCTGTATATGACCAATCAAGACCTGCTGGCCGTTGCCAAAGAATTTGAAAGCCCTGTATATGTTTATGATGCTGAAAAGATCGCTTTTCAGTATAACCGCCTGAAGAATGCGTTTAGCGAGATAAAAGATTTACGTATTCATTACGCGGTGAAAGCGCTTTCCAATATTTCAATTCTGAAGTTCCTTAATTCTATGGGCTGCGGACTCGATACGGTATCGGTGCAGGAGGTTATGCTGGGACTCAAAGCCGGAGTTGAATCCAAAGACATAATCTATACTCCTAACGGGGTTTCGCTAGAGGAGATTGAGGAAGTGGTGGAGTTGGGAGCACAGATTAATATAGATAATCTATCCATCCTGGAACAATTTGGCGCCCGGCATCCTGAGGTGCCGGTTTGTATTCGTATTAACCCACATATCCTGGCAGGCGGAAATGCCAAGATCTCGGTAGGTCATGTTGATTCCAAGTTCGGGATCTCCATTCATCAGATGCCTCTTTTACTGCGCATCGTTGAAAATACCGGGATGAACATTAACGGAATTCACATGCATACCGGCAGTGACATCCTGGATATCGAGGTTTTTCTGCGTGCTTCTGAAATACTGTTTGATGCGGCAAAAAACTTTAGGAACCTTTCATTCCTGGATTTTGGGAGCGGATTCAAAGTTCCCTACACTGCCGGAGATATAGAGACCGATATCGAAGAGCTGGGAGAAAAACTCACCCATAGATTCAAAGATTTCTGCAAGGATTATGGTCGCGAACTCACCCTGGTTTTTGAACCCGGAAAGTTCCTTGTAAGCGAAGCCGGTAAATTTCTGGCACGGGTCAACGTAATAAAGCAAACCACCTCAACAGTTTTCGCCGGAGTAGATACAGGTTTTAATCACCTAATTCGCCCTATGTTTTACGGTTCGCATCATGACATCCATAATATTTCCAACCCTGAAGGCAAACAGCGATTTTACTCGGTTGTGGGATATATCTGCGAAACCGATACTTTTGCCAATAACCGCCGAATCGCAGAAATTACGGAAGGTGATATTTTAGCCTTCAGCAATGCCGGGGCATATAGCTTTTCTATGGCCAGCAATTTCAACTCCAGGTTTCGTCCTGCAGAAGTGCTATGGTATAATGGTAAAGCCCACCTGATAAGGGAACGGGAAACTTTTGAAGATTTATTAAGGCATCAGGTAGTAATCGACCTGGAACCGCCGACGGCCGAATAGAATTTCTTCAGATACTAAATCGCTCAACGGAAAGTAGCAGGTTTTGCGTAAATTTCTCTTCGGAAAACCACTGCAAAATGAGCCTGTATTTTATCGCAATTCTCCCGCCCGAGCCCCTGAGGGTGCATATCAAAGAACTGAAACTAGAGCTGGCTGAAAAATACCACACCCGGCACGCGCTCAAACTTCCGGCACATATCACGGTACAGATCCCGTTCAGGATGAGCGAAACCAGGGAAGAAAAACTACAGAATGTCCTGAAGAATTTCGCGGGAAATCAAGAAAATTTTGAGATAAAAGCAGCGGGCTTTGGAAGGTTTTCACGCAAAGTTCTGTTTGTAGCCATATGTGAAAATCCAAATCTGGTCCAACTCCACCAGGAACTACAGAAATGTCTTGATAAAAACCTGCAGCTAAAAGAAAATGAAAAAGGCAGCAACTTCCACCCCCACATCACTTTAGCTACCCGCGACCTCAGCTACCTAGATTTTGAACCTGCCTGGAAAGAACTCAAAGATCGTGAGCTAAAGGATTCTTTTAATGTAAAAAGCCTGGTGCTGTTCAAGCATAACGGCAAAACATGGGATGCTATTCGTGAATTTCATTTCGAGAAATAAAATTTAAAACTGAGAATAAGTTCTATTCCATAAAGATCTGGATTCAGTCCTCTTATTACTTTTTCCTTCTGTCGTAGATATTCTGCTTTGTATCGATCACTCATACAGGGAGTTGAAATCTTCTTCTTACAAAACAATATTTTGTCTAAACATTTAGTTAAATAATTAAACAATATGTTTTTATTTAATATATTCACATCAGTATTAACAAACTAAAAATTAAACTGTTATGAAAAACTACACCTTGCCCATCGCTTACAGCAGAATTTCTGTATCGATCCTTTTTATTGCCTTTATTTCTCTTTTCCTGGTTTCCTGTGAAAAAGAAGATGTAGTTACCGAAACCGAATCTTACGAGATGACGGTTTATGATGTGCTGGAAGCCAACAGCACTAAAAAAGCCAAAGCCAGCAATAAAAAAGGAGCACCTGCACCCGGGGATGATCCTATTGCCGCCATGGCCATTGATGCGGGTTTTAATGAATTAGTAAACGCCCTTTTGTATGTAGACGAAGAACTGGACGCCGGCCTGGTAGATCTTTTTATGAACGGCACGGACCAATACACTGTATTTGCTCCTACTGATGCTGCATTCGAGAAACTTTACGAAACGCTTGATGAAAAGGGAATAAGCGTTTCCCCAGAACTTGTACTCAACGTACTTCTATACCACGTAACCGATGGTCGCAGAGCTGCAAACAGCGTAGTACCTCCAAAAAATTACCGTACAATTGAGACTCTGCTGGGGGAGAGTTTTACCGTAAACCCTGAGAAAGAAATCACCGCAATCGGCAACACTGCTAACATCGTTGTCCCCGATATTTCAGCTTCAAACGGAATCATTCACGTGATAGATGCCGTGCTCTTACCTATAGAATAATTTTAGATTAGTTTTGTTTGAATTGGAAGAAGCCTCCCCTTTTCTGGGAGGCTTTTATTTTGATCATAAATCAAAGATTTTCTAATAACTCTTTCCAAAGAATTTGCGCCCGAATTTCTCCTGAAGTTCCCCTTAAAATCCTAAATTTATTGCCACAAATCAATGCTTGTCAATGAAAAAGGTCTTCTGGATATTTCTTCTAATATTAATCTTTCTAATAAGTCTAGTGTACATCTCTGTTTCCAGCACCGACAAAGAATTCGAGACTGTTAGCGTCAAGGAATTTGAAGACCTGGAAAGCATAGATTTCAGCAAACATGATTCGGTAGAGATAGCGGCAAGCAGTCTATATGAAGGAAATGTGCTGAAAGGAATTATCCAGGGGGAGAATTACCGGGAGGCATGGGCTACGCCTGTAAAGGTACCGGTAGTATTTTTGGACACCCTTTTGGGAGGGATGAAGATCGTTAAGGAAGGGGGCGGAACTCAAACTCATTCCCTGCGCCTGGAAAGTCCGGATGGAGTTCTCTACTCATTGCGCAGCGTTAATAAAGATCCGGCTTCGCATGTGCCCGAATTCGCCCGCAGTCTTGGTTTGGAAAATATAGTAGTAGATGCAATTTCGGCCTCTCATCCTTATGGAGCTCTTCTTTCGGCATCGCTTTCTGAAGCTGCCGAAGTTTTGCACACTCATCCCCGGGTAGTTTTTATTCCGAAGCAGGATTTTTTGGGGAATGAATACAACGACAAATACGGGAACAGGCTTTTTCTGCTAGAATATGAAACCGAAGGAGAAAAGAATTGGACTTCAAAAGAGGATGTAGTTGAAATTCTGGATACCAAACATTTACAGGAATGGAAGCAAAAATATGGAGCGCGGCTTAAAGTAGATGAAAATGCCGTAGTCAGGGCCAGGCTGTTCGATTTACTAATTGGCGACTGGGACAGGCATGCCAAACAATGGGGTTGGGTGGTGCAGGAAAAAGACAATAGGTTTACTGCTTATCCGCTGGCGGGGGACCGGGACAATGCATTTTTTAATATTGACGGAATCATTCCCGGAATTATTTCCAATAAAAACATAGAGCCAATGGTAAGGCCTTTTGAGAAAGAAATAGATTATATGCCGGGACTGGTTTATCCTAATGATGTTTATTTTCTTCGGTTCACTCCTGAAAGTATATTCATTGAGGAAGCACAGAAACTTCAGGAACTGATGAGCGATGATATCATAGAGGATGCCTTTAAAGTCTGGCCTGAAGAAATTTACGAGCTTGATGGAGAGGAGATCAAAATCAAATTGAAAAGCAGAAGGGAAAACCTGGTGGAAACCGCAAAGGAATTTCACAGGATCATTTCTGAAAAAGAATTGCTCACCGAACCTCTGAAGGGTTCGGAAGATATAGAGATAAGTCAGGAGCTCATTCAGTGTTTTGAATGTGCACAACAACCGTCAAAGAATTAAATGAAAACAAATTTACTTTTGGCCTTTTTTGGATTAATTGTCTTAAATACCTGTGGCCAGGCCCCCGCTACTTCTGAAATAAGGATTATTGAACACCCGGCCCCCGAACTCGATACCATTAAAACCATAAGGATCTACTTGCCCGCCTCCTATGAGATGTCAGAAAAGCGCTATCCGGTAATCTATATGCACGATGCCCAGAACCTTTTCGATAAGGAAACAGCATTTGCAGGAGAATGGGAAGTAGACGAAAGCCTTGATGCTTCGGAAAAGGAAGTAATTATTGTTGGAATAGATCATGGCGACGATAAAAGAATTGACGAACTCACTCCTTTTCCCAATGAAAAATATGGCGGTGGAAATGGCGATGCCTATGTAAACTACATTGTCAAGAACCTAAAACCTTATATCGATAAGAATTTCCGCAGTAAACCGCAGCGAGAGCACACAGGAATTTTCGGTTCTTCCCTGGGCGGACTCATTTCTTTTTATGGAGCTATTAAGCACCCGGAGACCTTTGGGAAAGTCGGAGTCTTCTCTCCTTCTTTTTGGTTCAGCGATTCCATCTATGATTTTGCGGAAAATGCTGAAATTTCTGAAAATGTGAAATTCTACTTCCTGGCCGGTACCGAAGAAGACGAAACTCTGATTCCAAATATAAACAGAATGATCAGATTATTAGAGAAGAAGGTTTTCGAAGAAAATTTAGTCTTTAGAACAATAGAAAATGGCGAGCACAATGAGAATCTATGGCGCGAAGCTTTTCCGGAGGCGATTGAATGGCTTCAAGATAAATAACATTAATGTATTAAGCGCCTTAATTCCTAAAACTCTGCCAAAGACCTACTAAATATTTATAAAATACCAGAGCCGGGTTTCAGAATAAAATAATTTAGCGGCAAATCTGAAAATTTGAACAGCAGGATAAAGATTGAAAAAAGGAAAATATTGTCAAACCAGTGGGCGGTATTAAAAGAAATCACATTCCAGTATCAGCGCCAGGACGGCCGCTGGGAGTTACAAAACAGGGAAGCCTATGATCGCGGGGACGGAGCCTGTGTTCTGCTTTACAATAAAGAAAATGGCAAAATAATACTTACCCGGCAGTTTCGCTTGCCTACCTATTTAAACGGAAATCCCGACGGGATGCTTATAGAAGCCTGCGCCGGACTCCTGGACAGCGATGATCCCGGAAGTTGCATAAAGCGGGAAACTGAAGAAGAAACCGGTTATCGGATTGGGGAAGTCAAAAAGATCTTTGAATCTTATATGTCTCCGGGTTCTGTTACCGAAATCATCCATTTTTTTATCGCGGAATATTCCAAGGAAATGAAAGCCTGTGATGGCGGAGGCCTTGCTGAAGAGCAGGAAGATATTGAGGTGCTGGAAATCGATTTTGACGCCGCCTACAATATGATCGCATCTGGCGGGATCAAGGACGCCAAAACCATCATGCTCTTGCAGTATATGAAAATAAATGCCTTGTTTTAATGTCTGCCATCATTAACCTCCATCCAGTAGCCATCGGGATCCTGAAAATATATTTGCCTGATTCCATCGGGTCGGGTATTAGAGGTGCCCGGTTCTCCCTTCCAGGTTTCGAATGGAATGTTTTTGGATTTTAAATAATCCATAAAAGCATCGAGCAGATCGGTTCTCATGGCCATATGAACTCCTTTGTTTTTTTCAATTACTTCATCGCTTTCAACCAAATGAAGCTGTACCCTATCATTAAGCTGAAACCATTTAATATGGTCTCCCAGGCCTCCGTTAGGAATTTCTTCCAGCCCGAGGATATTTCCGTAGAAGTCGGCTGAGGTTTGCAGGTTTTTCACCCTTATGGTATCATGATCTTTTCTCAGGTTGTATTTATTTACTTGTGGGGTAGCGGCGAAGAGAATAATCGCCGGTAATTTTTGTACTGGCATAGTCTAGTATTTTTTCAATTAAATAGTAACATACAAGTTAATTTAATTACGTGCTATAACTGTAAAACTCAGGTTAAATCTTTTATCTGCGGGTCCAAAAAGACTTAACTTGCAGGTTAAATACCAGCCAGAATATGATTTATATCCTTTACCACCCCGAGGACAAATCGGAAGTAAATGAAAGCATTGTACCTCTTTTATCCGGTAAGGATTATAAACAAGTCGAATATCCGAATCCGGACTTTAAACCGGAGAATGAAGATGTATTAATCGCCTATTTAAGCGACGAATATCTAAGAGAGTTTCTGCCCCGGGCGGCAAAACAGGGATGGCCGGTAGGCATACTCCCACATCCCGAAAATCTTTATACCAGCAAGGGTCTTGGAATTTCCTCAAATACTGGGGACGCGATGGATGAGATCCTGGTTTCAGAGGAGAGTCATAAGCTCGATTTGCTTTTTTGTAACGGAAAACCTGTTTTTCAGGCGGTTAATCTTGGAAATGCCTTTATTCTTTCCGAAGAAATAAAAGAGAATAATTTCTTTTACGAGGTGAAAACCTTTTTTAAAAATATCAGGCGACTTTCGTCGCTTTCTCATCATACCTATTTAATAAAATCTGATGATGAAAAAATAATAAAAACCTCCGCTTTGGGAATTATAGTGGTAGAACATCCATTAAGTTCAGTAGTTGCCCGCAGACTTGTCGCTGAAAGTGCTATGAATGATGGTATGTTCAATGTCCTCATTCTGGCTCCCCAGAACCTGTTGGAATTGATTTTATTCTTACTTCGAAGTTTAATTCCGAAAAGAAAAAAGCTGGGGAAATTACCGGATTTTATAGGACAGATGAAGATTTCAAATCTTAGCATTGAAAATTCCTCTCCTATAGAATATACCGTTGACGGAGAGACAGATACTGCAAAAAGCATTAAACTTGAAGTAGAACCCGAAGCTTTATTTTTGAAGCAAGCCAGTATATATTGTAGTGACAAAAAGGGTGAAGATGTAAAGAAGAGCTTAAAAATAGATAAGCTTCCCCGAGGGCAAAAAAGAGAAGAACTAGCTAAACGATCTTTGCCAATTCTACCCCGGGCAACGGCAGAAGAGTTTGAGGATCTTTTCAAGGTGTTGCGGGAGAATGCGGTTACCACTTCTCCTTATGTGATAATGATGATCCTTTCTACCCTTATTGCGACTTTTGGTCTTTTTGGTGATTCGTCGCCGGTAATAATCGGGGCCATGATCCTGGCTCCTATTATTTCTCCCATAGTATCTTTTTCTATGGGGATGGTGCGATACGATCTTCAAATGCTAAAAACCGGATTCATAACAATACTGATTGGAACAGGAGTATCTCTTTTATTTGCGGCCGGAGTTAGCCTGATCATCCCCCTCAAAGTGCTCACCTCCGAAATAGATGCCCGGCTCTCTCCTACCCTTTTAGATATGGGAATTGCGGTAGCATCAGGAATTGCTGCTGCCTATGCGCATGCCGAAGAAGGCATCGCTAAAAGCCTTGCCGGAGTAGCAATAGCGGTGGCGCTGGTACCTCCGTTAGCGGTGGCAGGAATTGGGATAGGATGGTTAGACTGGGATGTATTTTCAGGAGCATTTTTACTTTATTTAACCAATATGGCAGGGATTATAATGTTTGCCGGACTTACCTTTCTGGTTCTTGGTTTTGCTCCTTTCAAAAGAGCTAAACTCGGACTTGTTTATACTTTAATAATGGTTCTGGTTATCCTGGTACCCCTATCGCTTTCTTTCAAACGCATTCAACAGGAAGCGGCCATCACACGGCAGTTAGAAGGTACTACTTTAAATGAAGTTACTCTCCGGGATGTTAAGGTTCG
>DATISX010000101.1:0-2407 GCA_035468275.1 Salegentibacter sp. | reverse complement strand
AACGGGATATACATTGCCCCAAGTGCCTATGAAACCTGGTTTATAAGCGAGGCTCTTTCCTATGAAGATCTTGATAAGACTATTGAAGCTGTAAACAAGGTTTCTAAAGATCTGTAAGTTTAAGGTCGATATTTTAAACGCTTTTCTAAAAATAATAATGCCCCAATAAGCGACTGACTTTTTGGGGCATTCTTTTAAAGACTAAATGTTCTATTCAACCGTTCATTGCTAATAATTCCTCTACGTAATCTCTGGAATTAGAAAGTCTGGGAACTTTATGTTGCCCGCCGAGCTTGCCGTTTTTCTTCAACCAATCGTAAAATAGTTTTTCACGTGCCTGGTGGATCCTTGGCATATTCAGGGTCATATTGTTGTAGCGTTTGGCCTCGTAGTCGCTGTTCACAGTCTGCAGGGCTTTATCTAGTTCGGTTTTGAACTGCTCGAAATCTTTTGGTTCTTTCTTAAACTCAATGATCCATTCGTGGGCACCTTTTTCGCGACCTTCCATGAAAATTGGCGCCACCGTATAATCTACGATCTCACAATTGGTGACCAGCGAAACCTTTTTCAGAGCTTCTTCAGCGTTCTCTATGATGAGTTCTTCTCCGAAAACATTGATATGGTGCTTAGTCCTTCCCGAAACCTTAATCCGGTAAGGGCTTGTTGAAGTAAATCGGACGGTGTCTCCAATCTTGTAGCGCCAGAGCCCGGCATTGGTGGTTATTACTACTGCATAATTCTTTCCGGTTTCTACTTCAGAAAGCGGAACTACTTTTTCATTTTCGCTGCCGTAAGTGTCCATGGTAATAAACTCATAGAAAATTCCGTAATCCAGCATGAGGAGTAATTCTTTGGAGTCGTTTTGATCCTGACAGGCGAAAAATCCTTCTGAAGCATTATAGATCTCATAATATCTGAAATCTTCTTTCGGCAGGATCTTATTGTATTGAGGTCCGTAGGGTTCAAAACTCACTCCCCCGTGGAAATATACTTCCAGACCGGGCCAGACCTCAAAAAGATTCTCCTTGCCGGTAGCCTCAAGTACATTGTTTAGTAAAACCAACATCCAGCTGGGAACACCGGCCAGACTTGTAACCCTTTCGCTTTTGGTTTCCTTAACTATGGCGGGCATCTTGACTTCCCAGTCGTGCATCAGAGAAACGTCGTTACTCGGGGTACTGCTGTATTCCGCCCAGAAGGGCATGTTATCGATAAGGATAGCGGAAAGATCGCCGTAAGAGGTACCGTTACTGCGGTAGATCTCCTTGCTTCCTCCAAGACGCAGACTTTTACCGGTAAACAGCTGTGACTGCGGATTGTTATTAAGGTACATGCAGAGCAAATCTTTCCCAGCATTATAATGACAAAGCTCCAGGGAATCCTCACTCACCGGAATAAACTTGCTTTTAGCATTGGTGGTTCCGCTGGATTTTGCAAACCATTTAATTGGTGTAGGCCAGAAGATATTATTTTCTCCCTGCCGGCTGCGTTCTATGCAATCCTGGTAATCTTCGTACTGTTGAATTGGAACCCGGCTGGCAAAGTCGGTGTAGGATTTCATACTGCTGAAATCATACTTTTTGCCTATCTCGGTATTTTTCGCTTTGGATATAAGGTTCTTAAGGAGTTCCTCCTGAACTTCGTTGGGATATTTTATGAATAACTCCATCTGATGGATTCGCTTCTTGAGAAACCAGGAAGCCACGGAATTTACTAATGGGATTGGCATTATTTCTTTATATCTTTATACGCTGAACAAAGCATCAGCGGGGAGTTGGCCGGCTAAATTTAGTCTAAACTGAGAAGCCTGCAAATCAACTTCGGATAAAAATACAGAAAAATATATGAGATACGAAGGAGTGCTTACAAAAATGAGAACAGAGATCACCGGTAAGGTGCAGTATTACCTCATTTTTGAAGAGGATTTTATCAATATGAATCAACTTCTGGGGAAGACTTTAAGCATTAATTTCCTGAGATATCAATGCCTGAATTGTGGTCTTCAGAAAAAGATCTTTCGCCAGGGATATTGCTACGATTGTTTTAATTCCATTCCCCAGGCGGGTGACTGGGTAATTAGCCCCGAGCTTAGCAAAGCCCATCTCGATGAAGAAGACCGCGATTTGGAATTTGAAAAGAGAGTGCAATTGCAACCTCACGTGGTTTACCTGGCTAACTCCAGCGATGTGAAAGTAGGAGTAACCCGTAGGTCACAAATTCCAACAAGATGGATAGACCAGGGCGCTCACGAGGCTATTGAGATCGTGGAAGTTCCCAACCGCTACCTTGCCGGAATCACAGAGGTGGCCCTAAAAAGTCACGTTTCCGATAAGACCAACTGGCGCAAAATGCTCACTAATGAAGTGCTGGACCTGAATCTGGCGGAAATACGTGAGAACCTGAAACA